>QNBL01000291.1 GCA_003641695.1 Spirochaetota bacterium | reverse complement strand
TGGTTTTCAAAGCTTCTCCAATTCTTCTACAAAGATCTTTTCTGCTCTATCCGTTGTAGTTTTATGAATAATCTTTCCTTTCTTAAAAATCACTACCGTGTTCCCTGATCCGGTTATACCAAGGTCAGCATGTCTGGCTTCACCTGGACCATTCACTATACACCCCATGACAGCAACCGAAAGCCTTTTCTTTTTTCTATAAAGCACCGATTCAATTTTTCTGGTAAAACTATGAGTATCGAATGAAGCCCGGCCGCACCTGGGACAAGACACTATGGAAACTCCGTCTTTTTTTATTCCTGAAGCTTTGAGAATCTCAATACCTGTAACAACCTCTGAAGCTGGAGTATCAGAAAGAGACACTCGAATAGTATCTCCAATCCCTTGTGACAACAATTCCTGTAACACAATGGAGCTTTTTACAATTCCGGGGATCAGTGGGCCTGCTTCGGTCACTCCAAGATGCAGGGGATAATTATACTTTTCTGAAAAAACAGTATTTGCTTCCACCGTTGCTTTAATATCGGATGATTTTAGAGAAAACACGACGTTTTTGAATCCCAAACGTTCCAAAGGTTCCATTTCCATCTCAGCAGCCTGAATCATTGCAGCAGATTTATCTTCCATATCTCTTAAACCTGCAGGAAGTGAACCGCCGTTAACTCCTACTCTAAGAGGAACATTTTTATCCGAGGCTGCCTTTATTACTTCCTCAACCTTCCATGCGGCACCTATATTCCCCGGGTTTATTCTAATTTTCTGAATTCCCCGTTTAATACACTCAAGAGCAATTCTGTAATCAAAATGAATATCGGCAACTAGAGGCAGTGAAGATTCTTTTGCAATATCTCCGAGATAACCGGCACTGTCCATATCCGGAACAGAAAAGCGGATTATATCACATCCCAGATTTTGTAAATCGTTAATTTCATTCAGAAAGGAATCTTTTTCCGGAGTAAGGGGTGTTTTCCACATGGTCTGTACACTGACTGGAAATCCTCCCCCAATAAGAACATCTCCGACTTTAACTGTATTTGTACTCATACTTTCCCATATAAACAAAAAGAGACGCAGGATTCCCGTACGCCTCTTTTACAGAAAGTAACCATTCTTTACGAAGCTGCTTTAACAGCTCCCATAAGGAATACCATAACAAAAAGGGCTACGGTCTCAACAAGACCAAGCACCATGAGATAGTTACCGAAACCTTTGTTTGTTTCAGCAAAAGCATCTGATGCAGAAGCACCAGCTTTACCCTGAGCATAAGCAGACAATCCCATTGCGGTACCGCCAAAAATACCAGCCCCGATTACAAACCAGTCCGGAGCGCTGTTCTTGGCTGCAAGCAGCGTGTTCATCAGGATATACCCATAAATTGTCTGGGTAAGGGGAGCTCCAACAAAAGTGATTAACGTAAACGGTGCGGGTCTATTCTGAGCAAAACATTTTTTCCACGCTCCAATCGCAGCCATACCAGCTGCACCTGCACCAAGGGCAGAGCCCATAGCCGCAAAAGCCAATGCTGCACCAATTCCTAACATTCCTATGGTCATTATATTTCTCCTTCTTTTTATTTCTTTCTATTTCGAAAGGGATTATAACTAATCCCTGACCATTCCATTCCTAAATGTCCGGAGAATTCCAGAACATTCAGCCTTACTCCATGAACTATTATTGCAAGGGCTCCCATTGCCAGATTGAGGCCGTGCCCGAGCAGCAATATAAAGATACTTCCTACAATCCCAACAACTCCATGTCCCATACCGGCAGCCATGGCATTGAAACTGCTTGCCACTGCCAGGGTTGCAAGCCCTACTGCAAAAAGCCGTATATACGAAATTATATCAGAAAACGCTCCTATTGAACTGAGAGCTATGGTCATTAAGCTGCTTATTCCCTTGAGGATACCCTTGAAAAAGTTTCCTTCCTGCTCAGAGAAAAGAACAACTGCTCCGAGCCCACCTAAAATCATGTATATGGCAAACATCGGTATCGGGTACTTTACAGGATCCAGAACAAAATTCAAAACAAGATAGTAGAGACCGTTTACCATGGACAGCCAGCCAAGCTGGGCAAAGGCTTTTATAGCGGGTTTTCTTTTTATCTCGTCCACAAAATTCCATATATGGGCAATGCTTATTTGTATAGTTCCAAGAATAAAACATATGTGCTTTATCAGTTCTGAAGTATCATGACTACTGTAGGTTGCGATCTTATCCACAATAAGTATTTTCAGGAACGGCACGTTTGCAAGAGTCTCAGATCCAAACCAGTTTCCCGTTACCGCACCCCAGATAATGGTGAAAAAACTCATGACAATCAGAAAAATGATCATTTTAGAAATTGTACCGGTTTTTTTATACCCCTTTCTTCCGAAAAACACTGAAGCACCAAGGAATATCAGACCGTACCCTCCGTCTCCCACGATCATTGCAAAGTAAATACTCAAGAATAGCAGGAAAAAAAAGCTTATATCCCGTTCTCTGTATCCAGGCACAATCCCGAGTATATCAAACACAGGCTGGATAATACTTATAGCCTTCGGGTTTTTTACCAGAGTAGGAACCATATCCTCTTTATCAGGGTCTCTGAGCATTATCCCCCAACCGCTTTCAGCTGCTGTTTTTTTAAGCACATCGCTCTGTTCTTCCGGGACATAACCTGAAAGATAGGCAATAGCCCCTTCCATACCTAAACCGCTTCTTACAGATTCAAACTCTATCTCTTCATCCAGATCCTCAAGTACTGACTGCAACTGCGGCTGTGAAGATGCAAGTTTAAGAATTTCAGACTCGTACTGCTCTTTTTCCTTTTCCTTTTCCTGAAGCAGATTGATATACTCTGATCTGCTCTTTTCCGGAATCTGCACCAGATTAATATCTTCAAGTTTCCTGTTTCCGGGAACAATTAAAGCAGTATAGGTTAAACTTTTTGTTTTCTTTACCACAAAAACTTTTATGTCTTCCGGCAAGGCTTCCAGCTCTGTGTCTGTTAGTTCAGCAAGCCTGAGATCAACCCCTCTATCCTTGAGATACTCCAGATCTTCCGGATTAAAGTCACCCCAGACATTGAGTCTTTCCAACTCTTTTTTTATAAAATTTGTCTCTTCTTCTACAGCCTTTCCTTTTTCCTGAAGGCTGATTATCCTTTTTGCAACCTCAACTACAGTATTTCGATCTGTCGAAACAAATCCTGGATGGCTGCTATGCTTGATTTCAGGAAGAATATTCAAACTCCTGGAAATAATTTCCCGGGTTTTCCGTAAATCTTCCAGCAAATCACTGTTGCCGCTGATACTTTCAAGATGTACAACACCGAGATTTCTCAAGGTTTCTAGAGTCTTAGTTTTTTCTGATTCGAGAATCAGTAAAAATATT
>QNBL01000290.1 GCA_003641695.1 Spirochaetota bacterium | reverse complement strand
TCGTACCACACAATAAGATCAAAATAGTCATCGGTAAACCAGCGGCGGAATCCTTCCTCAGGATACTGTTTCGGATTATGTATCTCCCTTAACATACACTTTCCCCCTACGTAAGATAATTGAGATATGGAGATTCCGACTCAATTATAAATTCAAGCATATCCTTTAATCCGGCACTCGTATCCACAACGGGATCAACAAGAAGCGCCTGGTGAGCAATCTTTTTTGATTTATGCAGAACTGCTTCTGCGGTAAGATCATGAATACCAATCTGATTGGTTAAAAGACCCCTAAACCCGGCGGGCATATCGAGCTTTACACCGTGGACACCCTTTGCATCAATCCTTGCCGGGACTTCTACTGCTATCCAGGAGGGCAGGTCCTTAATATAGCCATCATTCAGGATGTTTACCGCCGGCTCTTCATACCCGGAATCGGTAATAATCCCCTCCATAATAGGGACTACCCTCTCACCCATTTTAAGTGAAATCTCCGGAGTAAAAACTGAGAGCATGGTCCGGTACATAGCATAGAAATCTATAATACCTTTTATATCTGCTGCCGAATATGCCCATTGTACATACTCGCCTAAATGGCTGTCTCCGGTAATGGGCAACAGGTTAAAGGTTTCAAAGATAACCCTGAACAGCTGCCTGTCACTCCATTCCCTCAAGGGAGCAAGAAAAGATTTCAGGTTGAAACTGTGAAACCCCTCAGTGTTCAGAATGGCCAGGACCTCATCATCTCCCATTCTTTCGGGAATGGAATCCTTTAAAAATTTCCTTAGAACCGGAACGATCAGGGAAAGATCAAGATCTCCCCCTGAGGCAGAACCCTTTAACAGGGGTCCGAAATTTTCACGGATAAACTTCCAGAGTTCGCTGTACCCGGACTGTGTTCTAAAGTAATCCCCGGCCTTACTCATAATTTCAGGATAAACATTTTTCCCTGTATTTCTGTATTCCGCTTCGATCAGAACACTGAAATGATTGAGTCCGCCGGCCCGGTATGTAATATTTTCAACAGGTGTTTCAAGAATTTGCGGGAGATGCTCCTCAAGAGAGGCTATCTCGTGGCACAGACCGACAAGTTTCAGATCCGGAAATTTCCTTTTTACCGTCGTGACAATCCTGCTCATGGGATTGCTGTAATTAAAAACAAAGGCAGCAGGACAAATATCCATAATATCCTGAGCAATATCCAGAATCGGGGGTATTATTCTTAACGAGTGGAAAAGTCCTCCAGGGCCGCCATTTTCTCCAAAAACCTGACGGATACCGTAATTCTGGGGGATGGTCCGGTCAAGGTCCCACAGGGCAAACCTGTCTCCCACTTCAATAGAGATTATAACAAAATCCGCCCCTTTCAGGGCTTCTCTGCGGTCAAGGGATGACGAAACACTGAACTCAAGCCGGTACTTTTCAAGAGCTCTATCCGCTTTTTTCTGCATTACAGCAAGAGCCGATTCATTAATATCATGAAGAACAATCTCGCTCCCCTTTAAGATTCCGCTCTGAAATATATCTCCTAATGTACCGCTGCCGAACTGCGCGCTCCCGGCACCGATAAGAACAATCCTTTTGGGCATACAAATCTCCTTACCCCTACTATATAGAAGAGTGCTCTGTACAGCAAGCGAAACCAAAGAAGGATGGGGGTGATTGATATCAGGTATTTTTTGTTCGGATAGCAATCAGGTTTTGGCAGTTATTGAGAATGAAACCGGCGCTTTTCCTCAATTCTCTCACTCCCTTGAGAATAAATAATTTTCAAATGCACCTTTTTATGGTACACTTCTACACGGTAAAGTTCAGCAAGTTTCGGCGGCGGACTTTCATATAAAAAGTTATCTCCCCTTCAGCAAACGCCATCTCCCTATGGTGGCAGTGATATAAAGAGTCTGTAGGGACCCTGCTATAAACAGTGCACAAAACTCAGCGCTTTGGAAGGACATTGATTCATATAAAAAACCTTTTTTTGAAGCATCAGTACAAATCCCAGTGTATAGAGGGGTATGAGAAAGGTTGTAACTGTTACAAATCTTTTCAACAATACTCTTTCTGTTGATTTCGAGTACGATACGGATCTGGTAAACAGAGTGAGAACTATCCCCGGGAGTAAATTCAATTGGGATAAAAAGATATGGGTGATCCCTGCTGCCTACGGCAAGATAGAAATACTGCGGACATACTTCCCTTTGCCGACTAATCTGGTTTTAAGGCAGTTTAACACATCCAATGTTTACAGAAAAAAGTACAGGGAGGTGCTGAAACTTAAACGCTATAGTATCAATACCCAACGGGCATACCTAGCTGCATTTGAGGGTTTTCTCGAATATTATTCAGGGAAGGACATAGATTCCTTGACTGATAATGATGCGGGCACGTACTTTGTGTATCTTGTAACAGAACGCCGGGTTTCTCCGGCAGTACAGAAACAGGCCATTAATTCAGTAAAATTCTACTTTGAGAAAGTATTAAACAGACCAGTATCCCATTTCCCATACAAACGTCCCAAAAAGGAAAAGCATCTCCCTGTTATACTCAGCGAAGAAGAAATCTCCGCTCTCATCAAGGCGGTACGGAATTTAAAGCATAGAACAATAATAATGGTTATCTATTCCGCCGGACTAAGGTTGAGCGAGTTATTAAATCTCAAGATTGATGACATTGATTTTGAGAGAATGCTGATTCATGTTGTCAGCGGTAAGGGCAAGAAGGACAGATATACCATTCTATCTGAAAGACTGACTGAAGTGCTCCAACAATACATGTATGCGTACCGTCCGTCTTTATACCTTTTCGAAGGCCAATACGGCGGCAGTTACTCTGCGAAAAGCGTTCAGAACATTGTGAAAAAGGGAGTTTTAGCAGCAGGTATTTCAAAGCATGCGACTGTCCATACCCTGAGACACAGTTTTGCGACTCACCTCCTCGAAAATGGAACGGACCTCAGATATATCCAGGAACTTCTGGGACATCAAAGCAGTAAAACCACTGAAATATACACCCATGTCAGCAAAAAATCGATTGGGAAGATACGAAGCCCACTGGAAAATATAGATATTTGATTTGTCATTGAAAGTAGATTAATGTTAGTGTATTGCAAGCCATATTCACACGTGATACCTTTGAGGACGGGTGATATCATGTAATAACATACCAATAGCAATGCATTTTTGGGATTAATCGGCAATAGCATCCGGTTATCACCGGCTTTGTTCCGGCTATCGGCAATTACCACCGTAATACCACCCGATTAGCTACGTTATCAAAAATAGAGATAGGGTCCCAACTATCAGCAATACCGATAGCCGGGAGTTAACGGTAATCCGAGACTTTGTGTTTTAGTGCCTTGCCATCCGTGGCAAGGCGGGTTAGAG
>QNBL01000289.1 GCA_003641695.1 Spirochaetota bacterium | reverse complement strand
TGCTCTATCAAGACCCCTGGGAAAGTTTGGAGCCCTTACCCCGGTTACAAGCACCTTTTCTGTAACAAAGGCCTCTCCTTCTTCAGTTTTCAGTTCAACCATGTCCCGGTTTACCTCGGAGGATACAATCTTTACACCCGTTTTTAAAACGACTCCGTGGTTTTCAAGTTCAGTAATCAGGGGTAGTACCAGATCCCTGTCGTTACCGGAAAGAATTTCCCATTCCTGCTCAACCACCACAACCTTTACCCCCAGGGAGGAAAAGAGGGTAGCAAACTCAATTCCCTCGACATTACCCCCTATGATAATCATTTCTTCAGGGAGCTTATCCAATACAACAGCTTCCCTATGGGAAATAATACGATCCCCGTCCAGAGGAATACCTTCAGGAGAAGAAGGGGATGTCCCCGTTGCAATCAGTATCCTGTCCGCCTGAATTATTTTTCCCTCAATGTTGAATACCCTCTCAGATACAAAAAAACCATTTCCATAGAGAGTTTCCACCCCGGCTTCTTGTAACCGCTCTTTAACTTTAACCTCTATCCGCCGGCCGTATGTTCTGTCATTAAACAATATTCTACCGGATTCGGGGAATTCACCGAACTGCTGATGGTGAAAAATACTGTTGTATTTACGGAAAACCTTTATCCTGTCCAGAATCTTTTTTACCGGGAGGCATCCGTTACTGAATCCGGTTCCTCCCCAGCTTCTGTTTTCAACAATAACCGTAGAGTATCCTTCTTTTGCACAGCTTAAAGCTGCATAAAGTCCCGCCGGCCCGCTGCCGATAACCAAACAGTCAAAATGCATAACTGATCCCCCTCATCTTAGGGGTGATTATATCAAAAATATAAAGTATACTGATAGTATGAAATTTTCAAACAAATATGCTCTAGTCCTTGCAGGGGGAGGCGCCAAAGGCGCTTATCAGATAGGGGCATGGAAGGCTTTTAATGAACTGGAAATCGAATTCGAAGCTGTTGCAGGAGCATCAGTCGGTGCGCTGAATGCTGCAATGATTGCCCAGGGGGATTTCAGAAAAGCAGAGGAATTATGGAACAGGATTTCTCTGGAAAAAATTGTATGTATTCCCCCTGCACTTGTTGCACAGGGAAAACTCTATGTAAGCAGGGGTAACATTAAGCATCTCAAAGAGCTGAACAGGTCCATCCTTAAACATGGGGGGCTCGATTCCACTCCTCTGCTCAATCTCATAAAATCCGTTCTTGATGAAGAATTAATCAGGGAGAAGGGCATTGATCTTGGACTTGTTACCTTTAATGTTGATAAACTAAAGCCCGTCGAACTTTTTCTTGATTCCATCGATAGAGACAAACTTGCAGAATATCTTCTTGCAAGTGCCTCCTTTCCCGCATTTAAAAGAACCACAATAGACGGTAATAAATATACCGACGGGGGTATCTACGACAATATTCCATACCGGATGATCAAGAACAGGGGATACAGGAACATTATTGTTGTTGATATTTCCGGGGCAGGCAGAAACAGACGTCCGGACATAATCGGTACAAGGACAACCTATATCAAGAACTCGGTAGATAGAGGAGGAATATTGAACTTTAATCCGGAAGTGCTTTCAGATCTCAAAACCCTTGGCTACCTTGATACAATGAAAGTTTTCGACAGGATAAAGGGGCATAAATATTTTTTTAATGATACCGGCACATTAAAGAAAAAGCTTGAAAAAATAATATCGGGGGATATAGAAAAGATTAAACCATTGCTTCCTCAGGACAAAATCAATAGCAAGGATCTGCTTTCTTCACTTATTGACTGCAGCGCGGAGGCTTTAGGGCTTACCATAATAAAAGAGTATTCACTTGAAGAACTGGTTAACGATATTCTTGATAAATACCGTAACATCAGGGAATCCAAATACAGCGGATCGAGAAAGCACTTTATTAATTTTTACCGGGGACTTCTTTCAAGGTGGAGAGATTCCCATAGTGAAAAAAATATCAGACAGTTTTCTTCATTTGAATACTATCAGGCAATAAATGAATTTTTATACGGGAAACGTGCAAAGACTGCTTATCATGCCCTTAACAGTTTCTTCCCTGAATTACCGGCAGCACTCTATTTTATGGAAACAATTGAACAAAATAGCAGTTATTTAAAACTTTCATAGCAAAGGGAACCGTATTTTTGGGACTTACCGTGAACCAGCTCTCCAGGATCCTACCTTGCTTCGCTGACAAGAAAAGATGAACGGATTGTTCCCATAGAGGGCTTCCCGTCAAGTTTCTTTCTCCCGTTTCAATTTTTCCCATAATTTTCTCTGTATCTTCTGTTTTTATTACCCGAAATATACTATTATTGCTTTCATGAAATCAACAACACTTGAAGTTTATAAAAATGATGATCTGCTTTTCAGCAGCAACGGGAAATGGCTGCATCCGCTCTTTGAACTTGAGGAATTTTTAAAAATGGAACCTCAACCAACAGGAGACCTTATAATCAGGGACAAGATTGTCGGTAAGGCATCTGCGATGCTGATATACAGACTTGGATTTGATACCGTTGAAGCGGGTACATTGAGTATTCCAGCCAGAGATTTTTTTACTAAGAACGGAATTGTGTTTACCTATGACACCCTGGTTGATCTTATCGACTGCAAAACCGAAACGCTGCTGAAAGATATTAACAATCCCCAAAAAGCATATATCATTCTAAAAGAGAGGGCAGAAAGGTGAAAGCTTCACACTGGTATCTGGCACTTGATCTTGGAACAGGATTAGGAACAAAACTGACCCTTTTCAAAGGTCTGCATCAGCAGAAAGAGGAGGCAGTTCTTAAAATAGAAGATTACGGCAGTAGTTTTGCTTCCTACACCAATGCTGTGGAGAAGTTAATTGGGAAGCTTCTAAGCGCAAACAATCTTTCCATAAAAGATATTGCATCAGCCGGTATTGCAAGTGCCGGAATACTCAAGAGTGACGGTACGTTTCAGCTGATACAGAACTACCCGGTATTCAACGGCCATAATCTTAAAAAAACTTTGGAAAAGCAACTTGGAATCCCTGTTGCGATTGACAACGATGCCAACGCCGGCGGTCTTGCCGAGTGGAGTATACTCAGGATGGAAATTCTTTACTGGGTTTTCGGGGGAGGCTGGGGGGGATCATGGATCTCCCGGGATGGAGAAGTCCGCTTCCCTTCCCATGACTGGGACGGAAAAGACGAATCACTTCATCCAACAAACGAACCGGGGTATGTTATCCCTTTAAACAAACTGGATCTTAAGAATTTATTCTACGAAGTACACGCCTCATACGAAAGGTTTGAACGGATCCTTCTTGATGAGAAAGGAGAATCATCCTTAATCGGACCATTCGGCAGCAAAGATACCATCCGGGCGGAAATGATTCTTTCAGG
>QNBL01000288.1 GCA_003641695.1 Spirochaetota bacterium | reverse complement strand
TTATGGAGATTTTTTCTCTGGATACAGTCCAAATTTACCGGTAAGAGTGTTGAAGAGCTGCTTCTTGCAGGGAAACTGCTGCGGATAAAGAAGAAAATAAAGAAAAAACATTCCGGACTTACAGGTTTTGAGACGAGGAATCTTACTCCTCATTTTGCAGAAATGGTGTACGATCTCTATAAATCTACAGTGCCGGTAAGAAACCTTTTTAGAATGATTTGGCAGGATGATACAGCTATTGAAACATTTTTTATGGATGCAGTAGAGGAAGCAGTCGGAGAGAGAATCCTTGATCTCGAGGATGTGGCAAGTTTTGATTCCATAATTGGTGCGTTTGGGAAGGCAGGTAAAAAAGAGGATGTAAAGAGACTGGTCATGGAAAAGCTTGATGATTATATTGATTCGCTTGCCGGTAATATCTTTAAACAACTGGAAATGGACCTGCTCCCTCTCTACAGACTTAGGGAACTTGTTCTTTTCCCGTATGTTCAGTTTTTTCAGCAATTCGGATATACTCTCCTTGATACTCCCTATACAGAAAAACCTCAGTTTAAAAATGCCTCTGCTGTACTCTGTCTGAATGATCTTGAAAGACTCGATTTTGCCGTGTATTCAGCTTCAAAACTGGAAAGAAGGGTTAATTTCAACTCAGGAATGCTGGATCGTTTAGGAGCTATCTCCGGGAGTGAGGCCGATGAAAACAATGAGCATTTGTCCTCTGATATGGAATTGGTTATTCAAAAAGCCAAGTGGTTTTATGACAAAATTCCTCTTTCAGATCTCATAAGGTACTTTAAGAAGAATCCTTTTATTAAAATGATCTTTTATATTCCTGAGGTTAATTTAAAAACCTTTTACAGGACAAGCCTGAATGTAAGGATGATAAAAAGAATTGATGAGAGACTTGCAGAAATTCAGAAAAAGTATATTGCCCACGAAATAGAGACCCTCTTTGCCGGTAAACATTACGTAAAATTTCAGAACTACCGGGAGTATTCTTCCATAGATTACGAGAAACTGGGGGTTTCCTCATTCAGGAATATAGAGCCTCTGTCCCTGATATATAACTTTATACAGTGCTACTACAGAGGCAGTGCCATTCAGTCAATAGTAAGGGTCCTTGAAAGAGGTGTTCTGGCGCAGAACAGACTTATGCGGGATAATATGCTTCAGTATGCTTCTGTTATAGAAGATATAGCAGAAAGGATAAGGGATTTTGACAATTCACTTTCCCCTGATTCCGAGGAAGGAAAGGTCTTCCATAAACTCAGGTTTTCCATGACCAAGGATATTTCTCAACAAAAGGTTTTTAAAAAAATTGTTGTCCAGAAAGACAGGGAAGCAAAAAATTTATGCGAAGCGGGAATGGATGCCCTGACGGGATTAAAAAGAGTGCTGGGTGAGATAAACCGGAGTACGAACGATGCAGTTACCGAACAGTTAAAACAGCACTATCTTATAAACAACAAACCTGTTGTATTGCAGGATCTGCTCATGGATTCTCTGGAGAGTCTGAATAAGACCGAACATCTGTACCATCATATGCTTATAAGCGTATAGGAGATTTCTCAAGGGCTTTCTTAATTCTTTTACAGGTAACCCGTGGATCTTCAACAAGAACTTTTTTACCTGCGATGAGATCAGAAATACCTATCTCCCGTGGATAACGGGGGATAATATGTCTGTGCAGATGATTTATTGAAGCTCCCGCAACAGGTCCCATATTATAACCCAGGTTATAAGCTGACGGTTTATGTGTCTTGTCAATAACGTTCAGCAAATTTTTAGTAATAACCAACATTTGTCTTTCTTCTTCATCGGTAAAATCTCTTATATCGGTTATGTGCCGTACGGGGAATATAATCAAGTGCCCCGGGTTGTATGGATAAAGATTGACGGACACAACAAAAAAATCATTCTCCCAAACTTTAAGTTTCTTAACCGATGTTGAATTTTTAGCAATCATGCACAGAATACAGCCGTCCGGCTTTTCCTCGGTAAGATAACCCATCTTACTGAAGTTGAAAAAATAGTTACTCATCTTTTTTCTCTCCGGGAAGAGAAATTGATGGAATGACATTGCTGCGTAAAGAGCTGTCAGCGGATAGGACTTGGACAAGTTCAGGATACTTTTTTAAAAGATCACCATATTTCTTTAAAAGCTCAATCTTTGAAGCCTCTCTTATTTCATCTTCAGCTGCTTTCTGTTTTACTTCTGTGTCTATTAATGCTCGGGAACTCAGATAGCTGAAATAATTTTCTTTTGCCTTTTTGTACAGCGCAATATCAGGAAAGTCCAGATTTGTTACGGTAAGATCCTTCACGGAGATATACGGGAGATTTTCTTGTACCAGGGCGGCTGCTGAATCGGAAAAATCAATGGAAAGCAGGTCTTTATAATCACTTTTTGAAGATTCATTCAGCTTTTTCAGGACAGCTGTCTGAATCAGGCTGGTTAGTTTGTCTTCTATTACCCTGTAGAACTGCTCCATGGATTCGGGGTTAATTAAATTTTCCCGGAACAGTCCGGGAAGAGATTTCTCTTTCAGCAGGTAAGAAACCGAAAATGAGAGGGAGTAGGAAAAATCCGGTTCGCCGGTCATGAATTTGCCGTACACATTTCCCGATGGGAGTTCACCGTTTTTTGAGAAAGAAAATGAACGGGGCAGAATCTTTACTTTGATGAGCTTGAAATTCCCGGGAATGATTCTTTGTATACTCCAGGAAAAAGTTCCCGGTTTATATACCCGCTCTCCGTAGCCCGCTGATTTGGTAAAAGCTACAGCGTAGGTATTTTCATCAAGATGAATCTGGATCCACCCAAGATAAAAAATTCCTGCAGACAGGAGAAGAAAGATAATCAGTAAAACTACATTTTTTATTTTTTTCATAGTATCCTCTTATACAGTTGATCGAGACTGGTTATAACAGCGTCCGGAACAATACCTGTACATGACTCTTCCCGCAGTCGGAGCGATCTCCGGTCTCCTGCAAAAAGAGCTGTCTTTAATCCGGTAGAAGAGGCTGTCTTTACATCGTTAAGCATATCATTTCCAATATAAATAGTTTCATCAGCAGTTATTTCGTAAGTATTATACAGTCGATCCTTGAGTTTTTCAAACATAATCGGAGAAGGTTTTGCCTGGGCACACTCATAGGAGAAAAACAGCAGATCCTTTTTAAACCCGTGTGCTGTTAAACTTTTACCTGTCAGAGCTTCAAAAAGCAGGGGAGTATAAAACAGTGCATTGTATACAATCCCGGTGATAAAACCCCCTTGTTCAAGAGCCAGTAGCGTTTCACTAATGCCGGGCATAGGCCATACGGGGTTTGAAAGTATCTCATAGTAAACAGCAACCTTGATTATTTCTGATTCTGCCGGCATAGTCATAACGATATTCTCTTTTTTC
>QNBL01000287.1 GCA_003641695.1 Spirochaetota bacterium | reverse complement strand
GAAGGTACGGTTTTTATCTGCAGCAGGCGCGAATATGAAGGGTTTACACTCCACTCATTAATGGAGAAGGGGGTTTCAAGCACAATTTTCTGGGAATGGGATAGCACTCTTTCAGTTGTTCCGTCGACAGAAGTACTGAACTCCTCATTCAGCCGGTACACTGAACTCTCTTGTGTATAACTCTGATCGATAACTGCATTCAAGTTCCTCCCGGGATTTTCTGCGGTTACAGGATACAGCAGCCGGTACGATGCGGGAATGTTGTTTCCGGCATTATTCACTCTATAGGGCGGGTTGCCGGTTGCAAGATTCAGTTTTACCGAAGTATGTATGCCGTAGTTGCTGAAAGTTCCAGCAAAACCTGTTTCCCAGTTTTGCTGCAGGGAATCCCCCGAGTAACTGTTGCCGGCCTCAAGAGAGAAGGAAAGATGAGCAAGGTTAACGTTTCCTCCTGATTCTCTGGTTACCGCTACATTACCTGGGGTGTTGATCTCCGAATAGCGGTCGGAAAGGGTAAACCGGTTTAAAAACGGTATGGATAGTGAGTAGGAGGGGGAAATGTAGACTTTTTCTTCTTCCTTTTGAAGGTTTAAACCGGATTCAACAGATGCAGTAAGGAGGGAGAATGAAAGGGATGAAGCTGTATAAGCCGGAGTGTTATCCACAGCTGTAAAACCGGATGCAAAACTCGTTCCTTTAATGCTGCTTCTGTTTGAAAAGATAATATTGCCGAGAACGGGAGTTCCGTTAATTGAGAACAGCTCTCCGGGATACTTGTAGGTAAAGTCCGACTCGGCTCCTCCCGAAATACCGTAAACCGGTTCTTCGAGATGAACCTCGTCCAGGTATAAGGTCCCGGGTGCTGAAGCCGCAGCCGTTTCAATAATCAGCCGCTGAACATTCTGAGCTGCAGGGTTATAGTTAAGAACGGTGGAATTAAGGGCGCTTCCATCCATACTCAGCGTTTTGGAAGAAAGGGTAAAGGTATACTTGTGCCATTTGTTCAGATCTCCGGAGGGTGTAAAGGAGAACGAAATACCTTGATCATCGGGATTGAAAAGGGAAAGGGTGACAGGGTCGGGAGTTTGTAGATATTTCAGGTAAAAGATTATTTTGTTATAGGATGAGAGATTTACCGGGTTTGTATAGCTGACTGCACTCCATGTGCCCGTTGAATCCCACTGGAATTCAGCTACGTTGGCCGGAGAAAGGGTATCGGTAAAAAGATTTGAAATCTCCGGAAAGTTATCCGTGAGTTTTGTTCCCGGCTGGGTTGTCAGTGTCTCGTTTATTTCGGATACGGTGACATTCTGGCCGGCAGCAGGAGAAACAATAAAGGATGTCCCGTTAAAGTTTATATCACCTATTAATAGTTTTCCCGTTCCGGTACCTGTTCCCGTGTGATGAATAAAAATATCAAATGCTGTAGTGCACCGCAGTTTTTCCCGTTCGCCGGGTGTCAGGTTTATAACAACAGTCTGCCACGAAGAGTCGGGTTTCGGCAGGGATGGGGCGTCCAGGAGAAAATTATCAGCAAGACCGGTCTCTTCAGAGTCCAGAATCCCGTTTCCGTTCAGATCCTCCGTATCCTTTCTTCCGTTTCCGAAATTACCGTCCGGTGAACTGCCGACTTTCATGGTAATACTCCCGGTTCCGGTCAGGGGATTTACAGGATCAAACTCAAAGCCGGGTTCAAAAGCAGCAGCTTCTTCGTCAAAAGTACCATCGCCGTCCAGATCCTCGTTAAGCTTTCCTGTAAGAATGTGAAAATCGGTGTTAGCTGAATCTGCTGCTTCTGTAAGCTTAACCTTAAAAGAGATGCTTGTTGTCTTTGAAAGATCCAGTCCCTTTTCTCCGAATACTAACGGAATTCTTCCTCCGGTCCATTTATCCTGGGCTAGTTCATACTCAAGGACTGCAACGTTGCCTTTGATTTCATCCTTTGATCCGGCAATGGAGGGGCCGGTTCTCCCGCCGTTGCTGTAAGGGTACTTCTGGGATGCCGGTACTGCCCAGTCATAGACCATGAGGGTTCCATCCCCCAGAGTGTTGTAGGAATGGTAGTCGGTGTATGTAAGAATCCCTCTATCGTTTTCTGTCAATGACCAGAGGGACAATAGGGATTGAGGGGGTGCTGCAGGATAGAGCATGGTCTCCGTTACCGGAACAGGAATACTGCTTGTATCCATCCCTGCAAGCCTGAATATCCCGGTTGTATCAGGGTTGTAAAAGCTCAATCCCCCGTCGATTTTAAAATCAATGTTTTCTTTTTTATAGTTGAATCCTCCGGAAACAAGGATAGAACCGGGAGCATCGTTAACCTTTTCGGTATAACGTCCGGTAAAGATATTCCATCGTAAACCGGCACCTATCTCGGCTGTGAAAGCATCGGATATATAAAATGTGTTTCCAAATCCAAGAACAAGATCTCCTCCACGGTTGATGGATGCTTTGGTTCGGTAGTAGAAATCCAGTCTGTCGCTCGAAGCAGGGGTAAATCCGAGCTCTACTGTTCCCGAATCGGGGTTGAAAGTAAAGTTGCTGTTTTTTACCCCGTTTACCGAAAGTTCAACTGATCCGTCGAGAACGTTATCGCCAAGGGTGTAGCTGTTTACAGGATCATACTTTATCAGCAGCAGTTCCTTATCCGGCGGTGTTCCGGTTACTTCCCTGTCCTGCCCGTAGATGACGGCAGCGGGATCTATTTCCCCTGAAAAGGGGTATTTGTTTGCCGGATCCCTCAATGAGTCTCCGGTTCCGGAATAGAACTGTATGGTGCTGTTGAAAAAGCCTGTACTGTAATGTGCATAATCTCCTGCAGAAAGATTCTTGTCCACAAGAAGAGCTTTAAAAAGGGTAGAATCTTCCGGTATCTGGTAGGGGGTTTCATATACACTCAGGAGTTCGAAGGGTGAAAACTCTCCCGGGTTGAAGAGCAGGAGCGTGTGATCTCCATTATTCATGGCAATTTCCAGACTGCTCACATCAATTCCCAGATAGAGTCCCATGGAAAAGTTAAAATCTTCCGTGCCGGTAGTATCAATTTCACCGGTTATATTCCCCAGCCCGTCGGAATCTGCTGCAAGGGTGTTAGCCCCCAGGTTGACATCTCCAACTGTATAGCCGTTCTTTGTATAATAGACGGTTATCTTCCGGTTTTGCGTGGTTCTGAAAAAGACGAATCCTTCTTCTGCAGAAACAACGGCATCATTTTCATCTGCCAAACGGTATTTTGTTGAACCGCCGGTGTACGGGCCTGTGGGATCTTCAATATAGACCTTTAAATTAGTTACTTTGTCATCGGGGAGAATAAAGTACTGTCCCTGGATGTAGTCTGTGAGGGGAATTCTGTCTTCGGAAATTTCATAACCGCCGATAAAGCTTTTTTTCCCCCCTTCTGCCGGATCGTACCTCAG
>QNBL01000286.1 GCA_003641695.1 Spirochaetota bacterium | reverse complement strand
CCGGCTTCACAACAGGGAATACGATAAAAACGAAATGGTGAACCCGGTTTTTCTCAATATCAAGAACGCAGAAGAGAAGATAGAGAAAATCAATTCTCTCCCCGATACGACGATTGCCGTTCCACGGATCCCTTTTTATGCTGTTGTTTACAAAAACGATAAATCATTTAACATAAAAGGCGTTGGACTTGATTTTGAAAAGGAAAGAGAGTTCCAGGACCTGGAGAAGTACATTAAAAAGGGGAGCATTCCAGGAAAAGGGAGCAGCGGCATTGTAATCGGCTACAAGCTTGCAGAGAAAATGGGACTAGGTATTGGAGACAAATTTACCGTACTGACTACAACCGTATACAGAGGCTCCAACTCAATGACCTTTGAGGTGGCAGGAATTGCATCTTTCGGGATTGGCGGTCTAAACGGTTCAACCTTCTATGCTTCCCTTCCCCGGGTACAGAAGCTGCTTAAATCTGATAATGCTGTTACAGAAATCCTTGTAAAAGTCGCAGACAAAACAAATCTGAAGAGTACCGTAGGTGAGATTTCCGCGATTCTAAAGCAGATGGGAGATGACTCAACCAATGTAAAAGCTTACACATCCCTGGATACAACTCTCTCCCTCATGAGTATTGCCCAATTTGCATACGATATAATTGCATTGATATTTTTTATCCTTGCCAGTACCGTAATAGTCAATACAACAATGATGGTGATCTTTGAACGGATGAAAGAGATCGGGACCATCAGTGCCATGGGGATGACAGGCGGGCAAATTCAACGGTTATTTTTTCTTGAAGCTTTCTTCATAGGGATTTTAGGTGCTCTTGCAGGGGTCATCATCGGCGTAGGAATTACCCTTCCCCTTTCCCGGACAGGCATTGACTTCGGAGCTGCAATGGAGGGTGTTGACTTTGAGATATCCGATATAATTCGACCGGTACTAAATATTAAATCTACCATAGGAGTATTTATATACTCTGTTATTATATCTTCCCTGGCTACAATTTTCCCCGCCAGAAAAGCTGCTCATGTAGAACCTGTGGAAGCTTTGAAAAGCATATAAGGAGGAATGAATATGCACACTGTAAAAAGAACAACTGCTATTTCAGCATTGCTCATATTACTCATAACTTCAATGGTCAGTGCACTGTCACCGGAACAAGTCATCAGCAAACTGGAGGAGAACCTTCTCTATCCCTCATCCAGAAGCGAAGGGAGAATTATTATCAATGACCGGTTCGGAGAACGGAAAAGCAGCTACGTATCGTATACTTCAGGAAAGGATAATTCGATGGTGGAGTTTACCGGAAAGGAGGAAGCAGGGCAGAAGATCCTTCGGCTTGATAATGAACTGTACCTCTACTATCCCGATGCAGAAGAGCTTATCAGGCTTCAGGGAGCAGCATTGAAACAAAGCGTCATTGGTTCAGATATGTCCTACGAAGATATGGCAGGAGACAAAAGCATTCTTGATTCATACAGGGTTTCCCTGGAGGGGGAAGAGACGGTAAACGGCAAAGCATGTTACAAAGTGCAACTTGAAGCAAAGAGCAGGGACGTCCCGTACCAGAATCAGATATTCTGGATTGATAAAGAAACCTTCCTTTACGTAAAGATTGTCCAACTGGCAAAATCCGGAAAGGAATTAAAGGAGATTACGGTAAAGAAAACCATGGAAGCAGAGGGACATATAATTCCCGTTGACATGATAATAAGGGATATGCTGAAGAAAAACTCTTCTACCGAATTCATTGTTGACGACTTTGAGATCAACCCTGATATCCCCGAGGGAACATTTAATCTGCAGGGGCTATGGTAGCATGAAACGTATACTGTCTGTAATCTTTCTAACACTACTTGTGCTCTTTCCTGTCTTTGGAGAGAGCAGCATTACTGCAAAAATGGAACTGTACGATACTGCCATACGGTTAGGAGCTGATTCATGGGCAGGAGTGGGTCTTGGAAATCTCTCTGTGAGTTTTAATCAGACAAACAACCGTAATGTCAAGTCCAGACTGGTGTTAAATGCAGCAACCAACCTTGATACGGCAGCCGGTTCCGGTTCTTTTCCCGATGACTACAGTTTTTATGTTTCCAGGGCTTATGTAAAATTCCGTTTCCCTCATCTCCGCTCTGTAATCGGAAAGGCACCTTTTTCCTGGGGAGAAGGGCTGATCTTTAATGCCGGAGATCTCCTGTTCAGATCATCCCCAATCTCTGTAAACCTTATGCAGAGTGAGTTTACCGATTCTCCAGTCTGGATGTCTTCTCTAAACTTCCCTCTGGGACCATTCAGTTTTATAGAGGGGCTTTATCTGCCCCCCGATCTTCTTACAGAAGGACTGGATTCTGCAAAAGAAGGAGGGAGGATCGTAACCAAACTTGCCGGTACCAAACTGGAAGCAGGATATCTGTACAATGGTTCTGAAACCCTGCACAAGGCATATGCAGCCCTGCAGGGAAATCTCCTTCTTGACTGGCACCTTTCAGCCGCTGCAGCGTTCCGAAACGGCTATTCTTTCGAAAATAACTGGAAAAGCAGCCTGGTGATTACCGGAGGAGTCTATTCTTTGCGGAGCATTGGTTATGACGGAACCCTGAACTACCGCCTTGAAGCAATGGTAAAACCCTATGAATTGTGGGAGGAATCTCCAGCAGGGTCACAAAATGGGAATTACGGTATCTATCTCTATCCGGAAGTGAGCTATTCATTCAATTCCACAATGGTTCTGCTTTTAAGGAGTATGATATCACCGGTAGACATGTCGGCAGTAATTATTCCCGGCTTTACCTGGAACGTCTTTCAAGGGTTTACCATAATTACGATGGGATCTATTGGAGCCGGAGAAAACAATGACACCTTTGCATGGAGACCCGTTTCTCCCCAGAAAAGCGGATTATCAATTATGGCAGGAGTATCGGCGGTTTACTAGCTTACCTACTTCTTTTTTACGAAAAACTGAAGAAGCTGGACAAAATAGTAAATCTTTTTATAAACGGACAGTATCTCTTCACGGAGATCCTTGTCAGTTGCAGCTTCAAGCTCTTTCCAGTTAATGATCATCTCCATCCCTTTCTTCTTGCTTGAATCTTCAAGAATGGTCTTCAGACTTCTTCCCATAATTATCAGATTCTGGGCAGTTTCTGTAATCATACCGAGAACAGAATCGTTGACTTCTTTAAGAAACCTTCGAAGGACGACCAGATTATTCTTATCCCGGTCCGGCTTTGTCAGCATAGCCTTTATGCTTTGACCTTTTGTCCCCTCTTCGGAGAGATCGTCATCAAACGCTATCAGTTCTGCGGAGATATCCATGACAGCATGAAAGGATTCAGATAGCTGCTGACTTGCAACCTGTGTCGCCCACTTGCCCTGTATAAGGAGGATATCCACAAGGTTCTTAATATCCCTTTTATAATAATCGAGAAGAAAAGCCTTAAGATAATTTGCCGGAGCAACAT
>QNBL01000285.1 GCA_003641695.1 Spirochaetota bacterium | reverse complement strand
GCTTTTTATGGAACAGAGCAGCAGTTTTAGAAAATCAATTATACCCGACGGAGTAAAGACTGTTGTTGTTGAAGCTGGAGTCAGAACCGGTTGGGAGGTGATTGCTTCATCTACGGATGATATTCTTTCAATTGATACCTTCGGTATTTCAGCTCCCTACAAAGATGTGGTAAAACACTTCGGATTTACCGTAGAGAATGTACTCAAGATGCTATAGAACGCTATAGATCCATTTCAATGAATGAAAAAGAGGGACAGCTTCCGTGGCCCTCTTCCGATAAAGCATATACCGGTAGTCCTGGAATCAGGTTCCTGCCGCCTTTGCTTTCATTGCCCGGGGCTTCTGCATAAGGTAGATAATTACATACAAACCCAGGGACAGGAATGCTACGATAAGTGATGAGACTCCAATGAATCTGCCTACCAGATGGGGACGGAGGAGCCCGAAAGCAACTCCTGCCAGGAGGATACCCTCATACCATCTGTTTTTTACAATAAACCAACCCTGGGTTAGAGCTGCAAAAGCGAACATGGCAACGACACTTGTGATAAATATCCATCCTACCTGCCATACGTTTGTTATGCCGACAAGAAGAAGATCTGTGTTGAATATGAACATAAAGGGGAGAATTGCAGTTCTGATGTCATAGGTGAACCCCTGAATCCCCGTTTTTATCGGGTCTGATTTTGCAATTGCTGAAGCTGCAAAGGCTGCCAGACCAACTGGAGGGGTATCATCTGCAAGAATCCCGAAGAAGAATACGAAAAGGTGTGCTGCAATCAAGGGGAAAATGATGCCGTTTTTGGCTCCCAGGGTAACAATTACCGGTGCTGTCAGGGTTGCCATAACAATGTAGTTTGCCGTTGTTGGCAGTCCCATTCCCAATATAAGGCTTGCTATGGCGGTAATAATAAGGATAAGAACGAAATTACCACCGGAAAGCACCTCTATGACCTCAGTAATAATTCCGCCGAGTCCCAGAGTAACGATACCGACAATAATTCCTGCGGCTGCAACAGCTACACCGATTCCCATCATGTTCTTTCCTCCGGCAATAAGTGCATCGACTATCTCCGAAAAACTCTTTTTAAGGGCGTCTGGTATGGATTCCTTCTTTTTATATGATGCATAAATGTTCTGGAGCGGGATTAAAACAATGAGAACCAGAATGGACCTGAATGCTGCAAGCTGGGGGGAATGTCTTTTTACCACAAGTTCATACACCAGGAAGGCAACCGGGATAAGATAGTGAATTCCAGCAATGAGTGTCGGGAAAAATTTGGGTAGATCCTTTCTCGGTACACCTCTGAGTCCCAGTTTGGATGCTTCCAGATGAGTTATATAAAATAGAGCGATGTAGGAAACAACTGCAGGAACAAAGGCTGCTTTGATAACCTGGAAATAGTCGGTATTGCAGTACTCGGCAATGATAAATGCTGCAGCTCCCATAATGGGAGGCATAAGCTGACCGTTAGTGCTGCAGGCTACCTCTACGGCTCCCGCTTTATAATCCGGATAACCCACGCTTTTCATTAAAGGAATGGTAAACGTACCGGTTGTTACGGTGTTTGCAATACTGGAACCCGATACCATTCCGGTCATGCCGCTGGCAAGAACAGCTGCCTTTGCCGGCCCTCCTTTAAATCCGCCGAGGAGACTAAATGCAAGATCGACAAAGTACTTACCTGCACCGGCCTTGTCCAGCATGGCGCCGAAGAGTACGAAAAGAAAGACAATTGTGGCAGACACATCGAGAGGTACTCCGTAAATACCCTCGGTTGACATCGTAAGCTGTCCGATGAGCCTGTTCAGGGATACACCTTTAAAAGCTATAACAGGGGGCATGTACGGTCCGAAGAATGCGTAAAGAATAAATACTATTGCCACAATGGGCAGAGCCGGTCCAAGAGCTCTTCTTGCAGCTTCAAGAAGGAAAAGAATAAGAACAGTACCAATAATAAGATCTCTGGAAAGAGGGGATCCCTGCCTGTTGCTAATGCCGAGAAAATCGAAGAGCAGGTAGAGAGCTGCCAGGACGGCTATTATAACAGCAGCGTAATCAAGCAGCGTGTATCTGTTTTTCTGAGCAAAGTAATTAAGGAATTTGTTCTTCTTGGGTTTTTTAAACAGAGGATAGCTTAAGTACACAAGCGATATGGCAAAACCCAGATGTATTGCTCTTATATATGTTGCATCAAGCAGGAGGAAAGAGGCAACCGCGAGCTGGAATAGAGACCAGGAAAGAGCAATTACCGGTATAAACCATCTGGAAAAACCTGTAACGTGTCTACTCCCGCTTTCAGCTTCCTCTGCAATCTGTTGAGCTTTTTTAATATCTTCTTCGTTCCCTTGAATTTCCATACTAACTCCCTGAACTATAGGATAAAAGTACCGGTACCCTCATCAGGTACCGGTAAACTGATCAAATAAACCGAATAAGTTTTTACTTAAGGCCTGCTTCCTTGAAATACTTGAGAGCACCAGGATGCAGAGGCGCGGTAAGGCCTTCAAGCATGTTTTTCTTTGTTAAAACACCAAAAGCAGGATGAAGTTTCTTGAAATCCTCAAGGTTATCGAAAATTTCTTTTGTAACTGCGTATACAACATCATCCGGAACATCAGCAGAAGTAATGAGAGTTGCCTTTACACCAAAGGTGGGAACGTCACTGCTGTTCTGAGCGTTGGGATAGTACTCAATTGGAATTACAGATTTAGCATAATAAGGATATTTTTCAAGAAGTTTGTCGATGTTGTCAATGGGTACAAATTTAACCTTTCTCTTTCCTGCAGTAGCTTCCTTGAATGAACCGTTAGGATGCCCGACGGTATAAAAATAAGCGTCAATTCTACCGTCCTGAAGCATCTTTGCAGCTTCTGCAGCCTTCAGTCCCTCTGCCTTGATATCTGTTTCCCAGTTGATTCCTGCGTTCTCAAGTGCAATAATAGCGTTTCCGCGGTTACCTGATCCCGGATTTCCAATATTGACAATGTGCCCTTTAAGGTCTTCGATGGAGTTAATGTTTGCATCGACTGCAGCCATTAATGTTACTGATTCAGGATACAGTGCACATACAGCTCTCAGGTTTTTCTGAGGTCCTTTGTCCTTCCATTCATCGGTGCCTTCCCATGCCTGAGTCTGTCTGTCAGACTGTGCAATACCGAACTCCAGATCCCCGGCCATAACAGCATTGATGTTAAAAACAGATCCGCCTGTTGATTCAACAGTAACTTTCAGACCATACACGTCCGATTTCTTGTTTACCATCTTGCTGATTGATCCGCCTGCAGGGTAGTAAACACCTGTTACACCGCCTGTTCCGATTGTTGCAAACCGTTTTTGCGGTGCACCGCTGCCCTTCTCACTGCCGCCGTTGGCAAAAACCATGGCTCCTGCAACAAGAAATGCCAATAAAAGCATTAAACCTTTTTTCATAGAGATCCTCCGTAAATTTGTTGGAATCACTGTATT
>QNBL01000284.1 GCA_003641695.1 Spirochaetota bacterium | reverse complement strand
GGATATAAATGCATTTGAACTGTACTTTGGAGACAACAACGTCAAACCTCTTCAGGATCTTATGTATTACAGCAAACCCGATGAGAATACCATTGTATTCTACAGAAACTTCAAGATACGGGGTGATGAATCGGGTGCGTTTTTTACTCTTAAAAAAACGTATGTTTTTAAACCCAACGATTATCTTTTTGAATTAAGGGTTGCTCTGGAGAATAGTGTTAATCAGTATCTTCCTTTTAACTATAATGGATATTCATATACTCTTGGCTACGGCCCCCAAATTGGTCCATATGCTGAAAAATTAAACGGACGGTACGAGTACCGCAAATACTACACATACTCCAACGGGAAGCGGATAAATAATAAATTAAAGACGAATGATGAAAAATCAGTGGCCAACAGTGTTTTCTGGTCTGCAATCGTCGGTAAGTACTTTACTGTCATTGCAGTTCCCGATTCCACCAACTACAGAGTAACTTTCTCGAACAAGCAGGTAGAAGGGGTTAATATAACCTCGCAGATGTTCCTGTCCCGGCCTCTCATAAAGAGCTCAAAGAATGAAGATGTCTATAGATTCTACGTTGGTCCTAAACTGAAAAGTGCCCTGGCCAGCTATGATAAGGCAGACAAGAATGGATTTGGAGTACAGGATCTTAACCTGGAAGAGGTTATTGATACAAGTTCAATCCTCGGCTGGCTTGAGTGGATTCTTCTTCAGATCCTCCACTTATCCTACAAGGTTATCCCCAACTACGGTATTGCAATTATTATTCTGACAATAATAATTAAAACCGTTTTATTTCCCTTTACTCACAAGAGTTTTGAATCTACCAGCCGGATGCAGGCCCTTACACCGAAAATCAATGAATTGAAGGAAAAGTACAAGGATAATCCTACAAAGATGAATACGGAAATGCAGGCTCTTTACAAAAAAGAGAACGTAAATCCCATGGGGGGATGTCTTCCCATGCTTTTGCAGATGCCTATTTTCTTTGCTCTCTACGGCCTTTTAAACAAGTATTTTCAGCTGAGAGGAGCTGTGTTCATTCCGGGCTGGATCACTGATCTTTCCTCACCGGAATCCATATTGAGTTTACCTTTTACGATTCCAATTGTAGGCTGGAGTGATATAAGACTGCTGCCGATACTTTTTACCCTTACCATGATTCTGTCCAACAAAATGATGAAGAATCCTTCGACAGAGATGAGCGCGAGCGGCGGAGACAGCATGAAGATGATGACTACCCTAATGCCGGTGATGTTTTTCTTTATAATGTATAATTCGCCGTCAGGGCTTCTCTTGTACTGGACTCTTACCAATGTAATCACGGCAGGACAGCAGAAATACATCAGTAATAAGCTGATACGGAAAAAGAGCTAGTTTTAATTCTCCAGGAGGGAGATTGTTATGATAAAAGAGTTTGAAGGAAAAACCGAAAAAGAGGCCATTGACAACGCGGTTAAGGCTCTCAACATCAATGCTGAAGAGTTTGATGTCGAGATTGTCGAAACCGGTAAAAAAAGCCTTTTTAAAAAAAGTTCGGTTAAGATCAGGGTTCATATTGATGATGATCCGGAAGAAGAAATTATACCCCGGAATGAGTTTGAAGAAAAAGCTGCAGCTTTTCTGGAAAAACTCATTGAAAAAATGGGATTTCCCGGCAGGGTTGATGTTATGTTCAGAGAGGAAAACAAACTCGGGCTTACCATTGTTTCAGACCATTCCGGAATTTTAATCGGGAAGAAGGGAAAGAATCTGGATGCAATTCAGCTTCTTCTTAATGTGTATACCGGACGCCTTGATAACAGTGTACGTGTAATTGTGGATGCCGAGAATTACCGGAACAGGCACGAAGAAAACATAATTCGGCAGGCATCGAGAATTGCGGAGCAGGTAAAGAAGTCCAGAAGATCGAAGCTTCTGGAACCCATGAATCCTTTTGAGAGGAGACTTGTTCACACTGCGCTGAACGATGACAAGGATGTAGAGACAAAGAGTGAAGGTGAAGGCCTTTACAGACAGGTAAGAATACTCTACAAGGGTTCTTCACACTAAAAAGCTGTTATTTTTAGAAGAATAAAAACCGCCGGATCATGCATGGAGTATGGCAAGGCGGTTTTTTTGTGCCGGGCTTGATCTACCATACAGTATGAAATTGTTGTATAGTAGTTATTGAATTAAGTGCAAGGAGAGTGGTATGGAAAATAGGAAATATTTTTTTACTTCTGAAAGTGTAAGCGAGGGGCATCCGGACAAGTTATGCGATCAGATTTCAGATGCTGTTCTGGATTCATGTCTTGAGAGTGATTCTGAATCAAGAGTTGCATGCGAGACCTATGCTTCTACCGGAATGGTTCTGGTAGGAGGAGAGATTACAACAGAAGCCTTTGTGAATATTCAGGAACTGGTGAGAAATGTTGTAAAGGAAATCGGGTATACAAAAGCGGAATACGGTCTTGATTACAAATCCATGGCTGTCATGAACATGATTAACTCCCAGTCACATGATATCTCAATTGGTGTGACGGAAGGGGAGGGGCTTTTCAAAGGGCAGGGAGCAGGGGATCAGGGTATGATGTTCGGCTTTGCCTGCAATGAGACTGAAGAGCTGATGCCTGCGCCCATAATGTATTCCCATAAAATTCTTCAGAAGGCCTCACAGCTTCGTCATGACGGAGTAATCAAGTGGTTAAGACCCGATTCAAAGGGTCAGGTAACCGTGCAGTATGAGGGAAGAAATCCTGTCAGAATAGATGCTGTTGTTCTTTCCCATCAGCATGAGGACGGAATTGATCATGATGAAATAGAAAATACTTTGATAGAAAAGGTTATTAAACCTGTTCTGGAGCCTACAGGTTTGATTGACAAGGACACCAAGTATTTTATTAATCCAACCGGACGGTTTGTCATAGGAGGCCCGTTCGGAGATACGGGTCTTACAGGCAGAAAGATAATTGTGGATACTTACGGAGGTATGGGAAGGCACGGAGGGGGAGCCTTCAGCGGAAAGGATGCCAGCAAGGTGGACAGATCCGCGGCGTACATGGGCAGATATATTGCCAAAAATATTGTAGCTGCGGGGCTATGTTCCAGATGTGAAGTGGAACTGGCTTATGCAATAGGAGTTCCATTCCCCATATCGGTTATGGTTGATACATCCGGAACCGGAAAAGTTTCTGAAGAAAGAATAGAAGAGGCGGTCAGGAAAGTTTTTGATCTTTCACCTGCGGGAATAATAAAACATCTGGATCTAAAAAAACCTGTTTTCAGGAAAACCTCCACCTACGGTCATTTCGGGAAAGCCGGATTTACCTGGGAAAAAACGGACAAAGTAAAAGAACTGCAGAAAGCGGCAGGATAGAAAAAGAATAAAAAGGGGCTGTCTTATTTGAAAGCCCCTTTTCTGCTAAATTCCTATTTCGAGTCATCCGGACCAAACCACGGGTGAAGCTGTAACCAAAAGAATTCATTTCAG
>QNBL01000283.1 GCA_003641695.1 Spirochaetota bacterium | reverse complement strand
TTCAAAAGTTGTTTGAACTGCAGTTTTTACATCCCCATAACCGCCGGAGAATACCGGTTTCACCGTAATATTGGGATTCTCTTTTTGAAAATCAGCGATATACCCTGCGAGTATTTTTGCGATAGGGGCGTCTACGGCAACAGGATAGTAGATCTCAATTGCTACCGGCTGAGCTTTTGCAACGGTTTCAGGTGCGGCAGCCGAAGCAGATTCTTTTTTCCCGTTTGCGAACAGCCCTCCTGAAATGATCAGTGTGAGAAGCAATAAAACAATTAAAGCTTTTTTCATTTCTTTTCCTCCATAAATATATTAAAAATCGGAGAGATCGAAAGTCTCTCTTCTTTTTTCCAGATCCTTCAGATACCCATCAACGGTATCAGTCCCCGCCATTTCTACTGCAAGAAGAATCAAATTGGCAAAGGTCATGGGCAGGGCCATTGAATTTTTAAATTCAATATCTCCTCTATCTACATAGAAAACATGATCTGCAAGATTTACTAGATGCGGATACACCTGATCAGTGATCATGATAATTCGACAATTAATATCTTTTCCCCATGACATAACATTGTAAAATATATTTTCCCCCGGGAAATAGTTGAAAACAATAAGCAGGTCATCTTTCTGTATGGGGTACAACTCCTCGGCGGTATGCTGCAGATCATGAGAAATAAGATGGGCATTGATTTTGTACCGTTTTAATCTCTGGCTGAGATAATGGGCAGGATAGAATCCTGTGCCGGGGCCGAAAAGGAAAACATTCTTTGCTTCCAGAATACTCCCGGCTATATCAGAAAGGTCAGCAGCACCGACATTTTCCTTTAATCGGAGGAGAGATTTTGTTTCAATTTCTATTGCTGAATCAAGGAGTTCAGTTAGTGTTTTTATTTTTTTAAAGGTAATGGTAGATGCTTTATAGGAATCAATGTGCTGTTTGTAAAATTTCTGGATGCTGTTCCTGAATTCCTGGAAATTTTCAAATTCAAGCTTCCTGAAAAAATCAATTATCTTCGGTCTGCTGATACCTGATTTTTCCGCTACTTCCCGGAGTGACATAAATGCAGCTTCATGGGGGTAGGTATTTACAAAATCTGCAAATTCACGTTCTGTCCGTGTCAGTGATGGGAGCGCTTCCGAGAGTTTTTTTGCCCATTCAGTATCAACAGCCATGAGATCATTTTAAAGCTGAACAATTCGTTTGTCAAGAAAAAGGTAAATAAATACAAAAAAAATTAACCATAAATAACTGATATATGCAAAAAATCACGAAAAGAGTAAATATATAGAGATGTATTTGCTTGAAAATAATAGCTTAGGCTTTTTGGGTCTAGTACTGAGAGGGGAACATTGACCTCACCGGAAATTATAACTAAGGTGGTATCATGAAAAATTTGTCTCTCCCTCTTGTAGAAGAGTAACAGCCCTTAAAAATATTAAAAAAAAGCCCGGACTGAAATGTCCGGGCTTTTACTGTGAAGCCCCGTAAGGGCCATGCTCACCTCAGTTGCTCATGTAACTACCTGCCGTCCTGGTTATACAGGAACTTGAAGTAATCCATATTGGTGCTGAGGGTCTTGCTGAACTTCGGCAGAGTCTTCTTGTATGACTCAATAGACCGCCAGAACTCGAAGAAATCCTTGTCCTGCCCGTAGGCATCGGAGTAAATCTTTGTTGCTACAGCATCTGCAGTACCCTTTACGGTTTCTGACCGTTCATAGGCACTTGAGAGAATGCTTCTTTTTTCATTGTCCAGTTTACCCAGCCATTCAGCCTTTTTACCTTCACCGTAAGAGCGGTAGAACTCTGCGATCTGTTTACGTTCCTTGATCATCCTGTTATAGACACTCTGGGTAAGATCATCAGAGTACCTGATCTGACGGATAACAATATCAATCAGTTCAATACCGTATTCCGGAGTAATCTTTTTGGCTGCCTTGAGCATCTCTTTTGAAAGTTCCTCACGTCCTAGTTTAATCTCTTCAAATGCAGCGATTGCGGATGTATTTTTAAGCAGTTCTTCCACACTCTTTGAAGCCGAGTCATCAGCCTTGATCTCTATTGCTACCTTGTGTTCGCTTTCCTTTATCAGGTTAGTGCTTCTCACTGCTTCAGCAAGGGGACTGTCCGAGATTACTGTCCGAACAGAGGAGTCAATAACATCATCCAGACGGGAATATGCCTGCTGAATGGTTGTTACCGATTCGTAAAATTTAAGGGGGTCGGTGATCTTCCATCGTGCTGTTGTGTCTACCCAGATAAACTGATTCTCCTTTGTTGGAATTCGTTGAGCATCACCATCCCATGAGAGGATCCTCTTGGGATATTTCACTACTGTGTCTATCATGGGGGTTTTAAACTTCAGTCCCGCATCCTGCTCGGATTTGACAATAGCACCGAATCTGGTAACTACCGACTGTTCTCCTTCGTTCAATACATAGAAGGGGCCGAGCATAACGAAAATAATTAAAAGTACAATTAAAACAACGAGGGTTGTTACAAATTTTTTCATTTTACCACCCCCTGCTGTAAAGTTTTTAGGGGAATAAAATTTGTGAGGTCTTTATCAATCAAATCGGTACCTTTATCATCTTCGAAAATCTTCTCGATTGTTTCAATGTAGAGCCGTGATTTGGTAATTTCCCTGTTCTTTTTATATTCTTTAAGAACGGAGAGAAAACGGGCCACATCACCCTTTGCTTCGTTTACTCTTTCAGTTGCATATCCCTGAGCCACCTGAACCATCTTTTCAGCTTCACCCTGAGCTTTTGGGATCTCTTTGTTGTACTGTTCCTTGCCTTCATTGATAAGCCGGTTCATGTCCTGAATAGCCTTGTTGACATCTTCGAAGGCGTTTTGAACCTCACCCTTCGGGGGTACAATATTCTTGAGTTTTACGGTAGTTACCGTAATACCGAGACCGTAATTATGAAACCGCTCATTAATCTTTTCCTGAGCCTGAACCTCGATATTTGTTCTTTCAGGACCTATAACGTCAAGAATGGCCCTGTCACCCACCAGAGAGTTCAGAATCGATTGCGAAATATCACGAATTGTTTTTTCCCGGTACAGCACATTAAAGAGCCACGCTCTGGCATCAGTTATCCTGTACTGAATGATCCACTCAACATCGACAATGTTAAGATCGCCCGTAAGCATAATGGACTCATTGGGAAAATCTCCACTTGAATATACCGTATTAATTCCCGCCTTCTCTGTTCTGAATCCGAAAGTCATGTTCTGGATCTTCTGGGTCGGAACATTATAGCTTTTTTCAATTCCCAAAGGGAGTTTGAAATGAAGTCCGGGGCCGACAATCCTGTTATACCTGCCCAACAGCAGCACAACTGATTGCTCCGTCTGGTCAACAACAAAAAAGCTGGACAAGACAAGAGCAAGGAGTGCGATTACAACAACCACCACGACCATCAATTTAGGCTTTAAATTGATCTTTTTCGGGGGTGTTATGTCTCTTTCAGACATATTATCTCCTT
>QNBL01000282.1 GCA_003641695.1 Spirochaetota bacterium | reverse complement strand
ACCCGGAAATATTCATCAAGATCATCAAGCTGTTTTATCGTTTCACTTCTCGTCATCTCTTTTACGTTTCGGACATACAGCTGTATATTCTTAGATTTTATTTCATATTAATTTAAACTGATAGCTCTTCGTACCGATAAGGAATACAGAGGACTATAATGAGCGATATACTATTGACAAACGACTACGATGAAATAATTACAAAAAATCGTCACACGATACTTGATGGTATATTCGGTGCTCAAACACCTCAACAGGTTGAATCGAGTATTGGATTCAGCAATTATTTAAGTCATGTCGGTATTACGAGCAGTAATTACTACCTGTTCCTGAAACTTATTGAAACAAACAACCGATGGGTTGTTGATATGCTTATTAAAGACAGGGATCCACGGCTTCTTTTTTCTGTTATAAGACCAAACAATTATCTGTTGCGGAGAGCTTTTGAACTCCTCTCCTTTTGGCACCCGGGCCAAATATACGGAAAAGTACTCCTTGCTGTTCTTGGAATTATTGAATACTGTTTTTATAAACCCGATGAAGGATACTCAATCTATCCCCTGGATATTGTGGATCTTAATAATCTTGGGAAATTCCTGGATGTTGATAAAGATCAGTTCGAATACATCAATGAATCCATTCTTGAAATTCTAAACAGAATTACCCAGCTTGGGGAGCATAGTTCAGAACTGAGAAAGAGTGTTTTGTCCAAACATGCATTCAATATCAGAATAGCCTATTTCGATAATACAAAATCTCTCACTGATATCATTCCTCAAGTATTACTCATCCGGCTGAAACCTGAAGAAAGAGAGGTTAAACCCTCAAAAGAATTTATTGCATATATGAAAAAAATAGTGGATACTGATACCGGTAAGGGTAAAAGAAGATAAGGGGAACTTAAGGCTATGGGTATTTCAACCAATGATATCAGTAAAGTAATAACCATTGTTAACAACAACAAATATCGCCCAAAGAATAGAAATGACAAACCTGGAGGACTCCTTGATCTGTCATCAGTAAAAAAAGAAGCGATTATTATTGGGGATCTCCACGGGGCAATTGATAACCTGCGGACAATTATTGACCAGAATAAAAAGAAAATTAAAACAGGGAAGAGCTTTGTTGTCATTCTTGGAGACGGGGAACATAACGATCAGACAGGGCAAATGAGAGAAATGGACTCCTCCCTTGAAGTTATGGAAGAAATCTTCAATCTTATTCTAAAGTACAAGGAAAATATTATTTACATCAGAGGCAACCACGACACCTTTGACGAACGTCTTGCCAAAAGCGGAATAAAGCAGGGGCTTGAGTTTAAAAACTATCTCCTGGAGCACCGTGGGGAAAAATACGTTGAGGCGATGGAAGAATTCTTTGAAGCACTGCCTTATTTTATTATCGGCAATAAATGGGTCATCACACATGCAGGACCAATACGGGGAGGAGCCACACGGGAAGAGCTCATCAATATTGCAGAAAATGAGGATTACCGTTTTCAACTTGTCTGGAATCGTCTTCATGAGTTCCGTGGAACTCCAAGTCTGAAAGAGTATGGAGAACATGATATCCGTCAAATGCTTAAACGTTTAAATCTTCCGGAAGATACACCGTTTATTGTCGGTCATAATCCCATGTGGGGAACAGGTAATCGAACAGGGATATGGCGTGATATTATTGGTATTAAAAATCACATTATCCTCTACTGTAGTATTGGTAGTCCTGCACCTTATCTGACTATTATTAATGGAGAAATAAAAGAAAATTTTGGTTTAAAAGTAGAAAAGGGGAGTTCATATGTCTCAATACAGTCCTACCGCTGAAGAAATTAAAGATAAAGAGTTTGTAAGTTACTTGTATCTCGATTATTCAATAGAAGATCTTGTAGAGAAAATGAAAAACCTGGCTTTTAATGAGTTTGGCGATGAAAAACTGATACCCTTTTATGCCCAAATCCGCAACTATACCGGAGCAATTGATACCGACGGGCAGGTCTGGCTGGTAAAAGAAATTGAAAACGACGAAATATATATGCATAAAGTTCAGGAAATAGCGTATTATATGGATTTTATGATGCATACACTTGCTGCACCGACTGTGCTTGTTCAATACAAAGGTAAATACTACCGGGCAACGAAAAATATCAAAAATGCCATGCAGATTGGCAGTTATAATTATATGGAAGAACCATTTAAATCAATTATCGCAAACGATCTTATTAATAGATGGCTTTTTTGTGATGAGGATCGGAATCCCAATAATTATCTTGTCCATCATGATACTGATTCATCACCCCTTATTGTTGCCATTGATTATAATAAAGCGGATCTGTGGACCGAGGGCATGAAAATAACCGGAAGGGATGATGATTTTGGCTGGCAACGGACCGGGAAGAATCGTTTTCTTACACTTCTTGCTCCGGAAAACTTTAAAAATCTTTCCATAGACGTTTTTGATGAAAGGCTGAACCTCCTTATGGACATTTCTGGAGAACACTTGAAAAGCATTTGCAGCAAAAGTTTTGAAGGTGTGCTGGAGAATGTGCAGGGATCTGCTGAGCTTATAACAAAAAACCTGCTGCAGCGGAGAACGTACATTAATGACTACTTCCGAAAATGGTTTAAGCCGCGGAATACCGAAAAGGAGAAGGCTGAAAACGACCGGTATGCCGGAATGGGTCAATCGTTCTTGAACTATTATAAAAAGAAGTTGTAAACTATGGATCTTGAAGGAAAATCCATAAACAGGATTTATTCAATCAAGGGGAAGAAAGGTGAAAGCCGTTTCTATGAAATATGGGAAGCGACTTCAATATATTCTGCCACTGTTCTTGATCTTCATTTTTACAAGCATTCACTCACTTCCCTTCCGGATACTATATACGAGAATATTAAGGCTTCTTTCTTTAAACTGGTGGATATTCAAACACCATACCTGTACTCACCTTTTGAAATAGACACAATTGATGATTCGTTCTATCTCGCATATCCGCAGATAAACAGCACCTCCTTAAAAAATCTTTTTGAAAGCGGTGTTATTTTTCCATATGAAATTGCACTGAAGATTGTAATTAATATACTAAGAGGCCTGGCTGTTCTGGAAAAGAGAAATCTTCATCATAATCTGCTCTCTGCTGAAACTGTTTGGCTTACTGAAAGCGGTCTTGATATCACTAATATTAAGATCTCCGGTTTCCTTGACCACTTTCTTCTCGATTCCCGGGTTACTAGCGAACAGAATGCAGCTCTTGATATTCATAACCTCGGCATACTGCTTTACCAACTTCTTACAGGGAAAAGCCCAGGCAAACAGGATACTATTTCTTTTGAAAACAGTATCCCCTCCTGGGTCTCGGCTATAACAAAAACAATGCTTAATGATCCGCTTTCCTTTAATTCAATCCAGATTCTTTTGGATCTTTTCCTTTCAGAAGCTCCTGCACGCAGTATTCTTGAAGACTCAATTTAAGATCGAATTGCAAAGAGTAATACCATGATT
>QNBL01000281.1 GCA_003641695.1 Spirochaetota bacterium | reverse complement strand
GTTGCGATGGAAGCTCCTGCCAAGTTTGATGCTGAGTTAATCAGGGATGAAAAGGTAAAGGTTATGAGGGCCATTCGCCCGTTTGTCGGGGTATCTGAACCTTCTGCCATAATCCGGGGGCAGTATAAGGAAGGCGTAATAGACGGCAGGAAAGTAAAAGCCTACAGACAGGAGCCGGGGGTTAAAATCAACTCATCTATGGAAACTTTTTTTGCTGCAAAGCTTTTTATCGACAACTCAAGATGGGAAGGAGTCCCTTTCTACTTGAGAGCCGGTAAGGCACTGAAAGAGAAAAAAACCCAGATAGCTGTTGTTTTCAAAGAGGTTCCCCATAGTATGTTCGTTGATGACATAAAGGAGAATCCTCTTGAGCAGAACGTTTTGATCTTTGGAATACAGCCGCAGCAAGGAGTTTTCCTGAAATATCAGGCAAAAGTTCCAGGTTCAAAGATGTGCATCTACCCCCTTAATATGAATCTGAACTATGCAGATTATTACGGAGTAGAGCTTTCCGATGATTACGAAACCCTGCTTCTGGATTGTATGATGGGTGATCAGACTCTATTCTGGAGTAAAAAGGGGATCGAATTCTCATGGAATCTGATAACTCCTCTTTTAAAGGAATGGGAGGCATCGGACTACGATAATAAAAAAGTTAAATTGTATTTTTATGAAGCCGGCAGCAGAGGTCCTGCTGAAGCGGATGAACTGATAAAAAAAGATGGAAGAAAATGGATGCTAGGTTAAATGAAAGTTATTGAAAAAAAATCCTACGATGAAATGAGCAGGGACGCAGCAGAGGCTGTCTTTGATGTTATTAAAAACTCAAAGAACAGTATTAAAAAATTTACCATTGCACTTTCCGGAGGCAGTTCTCCAGCAGGTCTTTATAAAAAGATGGCAGAGATGGATGTAGACTGGAACAGGATTTGCTTTTTTATGGTTGATGAACGGAAAATACGCCTTGAACATAAAGACAGTAACTTCAAGATGATCAAAGAAACGCTTCTATCCAGGATAGATATCCCAAGGAAGAATGTTTACCCGGTTAACGTATCCTACAGGAAGGTGGAGGACAGCGCACTGGAGTACGAGGAGAGAATCAAAAATTTCTTTAACAATGCTCCCGTGGTTTTTGATCTGATGATACTTGGCATAGGTCCGGATGGGCATACTGCATCGCTTTTCCCGGGGCGGAAAGAGCTCCATGAAAGCAAGAGAATTGTGATACCTGCACTGGCTCCTGACAGGTTTAGTATAAAAGAACGGATAACCATGACTTTGCCGGTATTGAACCAGACTAAAGAACGGATATTTGTTGTATCAGGAAAAGAACGTGCCCGGATCATCAAGGGAGTTATAAAAGAGGATTCTCTCTATCCCGCTTCCCTGGTAAACAGGAACAGTACTATCTATACAGATTTTCAACTATAGTGATTGTAATAAGGAGGTTTTTATGAATAAAAAAGGAATTGAAGCTGCTGCGTTAAGTATAAGGGCTCTTTCCATGGATGCAGTACAGGCTGCAAATTCAGGACATCCCGGACTCCCCATGGGATGTGCAGAGCTTGGAGCGGTTTTGTATGGTGATGTTCTGAAACATTATCCCGGGGATCCTTCCTGGATCGACAGGGACAGATTTGTCCTCTCCGCAGGGCATGGTTCTGCATTTCTCTACTCCCTGCTGCATCTTTCCGGGTATGGATTGACCCTGGATGATCTAAAGAATTTCAGACAGATGGGTTCCCTTACTCCGGGACATCCCGAATACGGGCATACCATTGGAGTTGAAACAACAACGGGTCCACTGGGGGCAGGTTTTAGTAATGCTGTTGGGATGGCACTTGCTGAAGCGTTTCTTGCAGCAAAGTTTAATACAGCTGAACACACAATAATCGATCATTATACCTATGCACTTTCCGGTGACGGTTGTATGATGGAGGGAATTACCTCGGAATCTGCTTCTTTGGCAGGGCATTTGAAGCTTGGTAAACTGATTGTGTTTTACGATTCAAACTCCATAACCATCGAAGGAGGAACTTCTCTGGCATTCAGCGAGGATGTTGCTGCCAGGTTTAAGGCCTATGGATGGCATGTGCAGTCCGGAGATATGTACGATCCAGAGGGAGTTGAAGGAATGATCAATAAGGCGAAGAGTGCCGAAGATCAACCCTCTTTGATAATACTGAAATCTGTTATCGGAAAAGGATCTCCTCACAAGGCAGGAACTTCCGGTATTCATGGTGCTCCTCTAGGAGACGAAGAGATCAAAGAAACGAGAAGAAACCTCGGGATCCCGGAGAATGAGTCTTTTTATATTGCTCCCGGTGCAAAGGAGTTTTTCGCTACAAAGAACAGTGCTTCTTCAGCCGAATACAAAAAATGGCAGGAAACTTTTTTGCAGTGGGCAGACAGGAATCCGGAGCTTAAGAAAGAGTGGGATGCATTCTTTTCAGCACCTGATGTTTCGGCTGTACAGTGGCCTTCATACAGTATTGGTGATTCTGTTGCAACCAGGAAAGCCAGCGGTGCGGCTATAAAAGCTGCTTCAAAGGTTATTGGGAATTTGGTGGGTGGATCTGCTGATCTGGCACCTTCAAATAATACGGCGATGGATTTCGGCGATTTTTCAGCTGGTAACAAAGCAGGAAGAACTCTCCACTTTGGTGTCCGGGAACATGCCATGGGCGGTATTACCAACGGAATAGCCCTTCATGGAGGTCTTGTAGCCTTCAGTGCGACGTTCCTTGTCTTCAGTGACTATATGAGACCAGCAATGAGGCTTGCTGCGTTAATGAAATTACCAGTAGTTTTTATAATGACCCACGATTCTGTTTTTGTGGGTGAGGACGGACCGACACACCAGCCGGTCGAACATGTTTCATCTTTAAGGATGATTCCGGGGATGCGGGTGTTCCGCCCTGCAGACGGAGAAGAGACCAATGCCGCCTGGGAGATGGCTTTGAGTGCCAAGGATCATCCTACAACTCTTGCGCTAACCAGACAGGGGCTTAAAGTGTTCAAGAAAGCTGACAGCAGCTGGGAGGAAACTATTAAAATGGGAGCATATATTGCCAGGGATACAGACGGAGACCCGGATGCGGTTATCGTTGCAACAGGTTCCGAAGTTAATCTTGCCCTTGCTGCTGCAGAGAAATCGGATAAAAAAGTCCGGGTTGTTTCCATGATGAGCCGTGAGCTTTTTATGGAACAGAGCAGCAGTTTTAGAAAATCAATTATACCCGACGGAGTAAAGACTGTTGTTGTTGAAGCTGGAGTCAGAACCGGTTGGGAGGGGATTGCAACCTCTACGGATGATATCCTTTCAATTGATACATTCGGTATTTCAGCTCCCTACAAAGATGTGGTAGAACACTTCGGATTTACCGTAGAGAATGTACTCAAAATGATATAGATCCGTTTAGATGAATGAAGAAGAGGGACAGCTTCCGTGGCCCTCTTCCGATAAAGCACATACCGGTAGTCCTGAAATCAGGCTCCTGCCGCCTTT
>QNBL01000280.1 GCA_003641695.1 Spirochaetota bacterium | reverse complement strand
CCTGAAGTTATAATTCTGGATATCAACCTTCCCGGTGTTGACGGGCATGCTCTCTGCAGCCGGATAAAGACTGATAAAGATTTGAAAAATCCGACCATTATTTCAATCAGCGGTTTAAACGATGCAATAGAGGAGGAGAAAATACTCTCGGAAGGGGCGGATGCTTTCTTTTCCAAACCAATTCATTTTGATAACCTTGTTAATGCAATTCTGAAATTCCAGACAATTGAGGTCTGATGTGGGTAATACTGAAAAATTTGTGCTTATAGTAGAAGATGAAGACTCGATCCGGCTCACACTGAGGGATTTCTTCCAGGAAGAGGGTATTAAAGTTCTTGTTGCTTCTGATGGAGTCGGAGCAATAAAACAAATTCTTGATCATACTGTCTGGGCAATAGTAACTGACTACCGGATGTCCGGTCTGGGGGGAGATTACTGGATCCGTTTTCTGGACAGATACTGCAAGGATATGAAAATAATAGTTACCAGCGGATTTTTAAGACCTGAATTTCCCATACCCTTCGAGGTGGTGTATAAACCCTTTCATTACGAGGATATAGTAAAACTTTTAAAAGAATAACAGTATGAAACGTGTAGCTGTTCAGCTGAGAATAGAAGGTCGTGTTCAGGGGGTTGGGTTTAGATATTCAGCCTTGAGTGCAGCAAACCGAAACCATCTTGCTGGCTGGGTAAGAAACGAGATGGATGGCAGTGTCTCTGCTTTTTGCGAAGGTACCGCGAGTGATGTAGATGCCTTTATCAGCTGGTGTAAAAAGGGTCCTCCCTTCGCTCATGTTACCAGTGTTGGAATAAAAAAACTCCCCTGCCGGGGAGTATATTCAAGATTTACTATTGAGTACTGAAGTTACTTCCTTATTGAGTAAAAAGTCTTCTTTCCCGGATATTCCGAGGTTCCTTCAAGGTAGTCTTCTATTCTCATAAGCTGATTATATTTTGCCAGCCTGTCGGATCTGCTCATTGAACCGGTTTTAATCTGTCCTGTTTCAAGGGCAACAACCAGGTCTGCAATAAAACTGTCCTCAGTCTCTCCTGATCTGTGGGAAACAACTGCTGTATAACCTGCTCTTTTGGCCATATCTACAGCTTCGAAGGTTTCGGTGAGGGTTCCGATCTGGTTCACCTTTATCAAAATGGAGTTTGCAACTCCCATCTGAATTCCTTTCTCAAGACGTTTCGTGTTTGTAACAAAGACATCATCCCCGACAAGCTGAGCTTTTTTACCGCTCTTTTCTGTATGGTACTTCCAGCCGTCCCAGTCATCTTCAGCCATTCCGTCTTCAATGGATATGATCGGATATTTGTCCAACCAGGAATCCCAGTAATCTGCCATTTCTGTGGAGGTAAATTCCTGCCCTGTAGACCATCTTAGAACGTATTTTTTCTTTTCTTCATCGTAAAATTCCGAAGAAGCGGGGTCAAGAGCTATAAAAACTTCTTCGCCGGGTTTGTAGCCTGCTTTGGATATTGCCTCAATGATAAGTTCACAGGCTTCTTCGTTGGATTTAAGATTGGGAGCAAATCCGCCTTCGTCACCTACGGCTGTGCTGTAACCGTTGGTCTTCAGAATGCCTTTAAGGTTGTGAAAAACCTCACTCATCATTCGTACAGCTTCTCTGATGCTCTCGGCTCCTGCGGGAACGATCATAAACTCCTGAAAGTCAACAGAGTTATCAGCATGAGACCCGCCGTTGAGGATATTTGCCATGGGAACCGGAAGGGTTACGGAATGGTAGGATCCAAGGTACTTGAAAAGGGGAAGTCCCAAGTGGTCCGCTGCAGCTCTTGCAACAGCCATGGAAACACCAAGGATTGCATTGGCTCCAAGTTTGCTTTTATTTTCTGTGCCGTCAAGCTCAATCATTGTTCTGTCAATATCAACCTGATCAAGGGCATCGAGACCAATCAGTTCCGCAGCTATTACGTTGTTTACGTTCTCTACTGCTTTTAGAACACCCTTGCCCATATAGCGGTCTTTGTCTCCGTCCCTAAGTTCAACTGCTTCATGGACTCCGGTTGAAGCTCCTGACGGAACAGCTGCTCTTCCCATGGATCCGTCTTCCAGGATAACATCCACTTCAACTGTGGGATTACCTCTTGAATCAAGAATTTCTCTTGCTTCGATAAATTCAATAATACTCATTTTTTTTCTCCTATGATACACTCATACTTATAGTATTAATATCATACGTATAATAAGAACAGTCAAGAGTCTAAGGGGAGAAGAGTATGAATGATTATTTTGAATTTCCGCTTACAGAAGAGCTGGTAGATCAAATTATCTTCTGTATGGAAGATCAGAGTACTGAATATACGATAGATCCTAAAAATGGAGAAATCCTTACAGCGGAAAAAACGGGAGACAGAACAGCTGTTCCCCTCCCGGAATGGAGATCTGCGGACGGGTATCTCATGATGGAAAAATTTATTTCTTCTCTTCATAATCCAATCTACAAGGAAGAGTTGAGACAGGTAATGATGGTAGGAAAGGGGGTTTTCAGGAATTTCAAGAGGATTGTGAAGACATATGACCCTTTGAAGAAAAAATGGTACAATTTTAAAGACCGGTACATGAAGAATCTTGTAACTGACTGGTATGAGGTTAATATCGAAGCAGGGTATTTTGAAAAAATGGGAACCGAAACAATGGAAACGGAGAACATTATCCTCTCGGATTTTGGTTTCAGGTACAACTGCATTGAAAATTACGGGATCCTTGATGAGGAGAGAAAGTCTTATTTGGAGATATTCCCGGATGATCCTGTTCTTGGAAGGTATTATTTTGAAAAGATGAAGCAGGTTCGGGAAGACCGGGACAGGCATACGGTTTCGGTGTGTGCCTATACGGGAAATAATGATTGTGCAGGGATACTATGGGGTTGGCTGTGGAGTATACCTGAGGAAACTCTCCTGGTGGTAGAGGAGTTCTTTGTGCAGGTCCAATACAGAGGTCTGGGGCTTGGACAGGTTTTAATCCAGAGGCTGAAGGAGAATGCCCGGAATGAGGGAGTTGACCGCATATTTTTTGAGGTTCCCGGCAACTTCCCCCATATAAACATGATGCTGGAGAAACAGGGATTTGTGCCGGCGGGCAGTTCCTATTCTTTTTCCGTGGATAATTTTGCAGCCGGGAGGCCGAATTAAGCGGAAGACACTGATTGACAGGGACATCCCAAATAATGGTTGCAAAAGAATCTTCTTTGGGATAGAATAAATGTTAACTATTTCACAAAGGAGATTAGAATGAAGAAATTTTTATTTGCTTTTCTTATCGTTACCATTGCTTTTTCGGCGTTTGCCAACGGTAGTAAAGAAAAGGCAGCACCTGCTGCGAAAAGTGAACCTGTTGTATTTCATTACAACAATAGTACAGAGCCTCAGTCCCTCGATCCTGCAGAGATCCAGGGTGTTCCCGAGCATAACGTTTACATGAGCCTTTTCGAAGGACTGGTAACCTACAATCCCGAAACTCTCGCTGCAGAACCCGGACTTGCAAAGAGCTGGGAAGTATCCGATGACGGACTTACCTGGACATTT
>QNBL01000279.1 GCA_003641695.1 Spirochaetota bacterium | reverse complement strand
ATTCAGCACAGTGCTTCCCTCGGAAGCGAGAGCAGTATCATTCAGCAGGTTCAGATGGGTACCGTTGATGTCGCAATAATAACAACAGGTCCTGTGGGGAATATCAGCAAGCTGGCAAACGCTCTTTCTCTGCCGTTTCTATTCAAGAGCAACGAGCAGGCGGATGAGATCCTTGACGGTGCCATAGGGCAGGAAATCCTGGATTCATTGTCAGCTTCCGGTATCAAGGGTCTTTCTTTCAGTGAAAACGGGTTTAGAAATCTTACCAATAATATTAGACCGGTACATACGGTTGCGGATGTCGCAGGATTAAAGATCAGAACAATGGAAGCTCCTCTGCAGGTAAAGATCTGGAGAATGCTGGGAGCCAATCCGACTCCCATGGCATGGCCGATAAATACCGAGCTGGCTCAGGGAACAATTGACGGCCAGGAGAATCCTCTGTGGGTTATCGACAAATACAAAATATATGAAGTTCAGAAATATATGTCCATGACCAGGCACGTTTACTCTTCCCACATCGATATGATGAATCTCGCCACCTTTAACAAACTGAGCAAGGCTGATCAGAAGATGTTTGTGGATTCAATGAGGGAAGCAGCAGCTTATCAGAGAAAACAGAACAGGGATTCTGACAAAGAGCACATGGCTGTAATAGTTCAGAATGGTATGATTGTGGACGAGCATCCGGACATAGACAGTTTCAGGGCAAAGGTAAAGTCCATTTACGAAGATTCCAAGAAGGATATCGGCGCGGATTTTGTTGACAAACTTCTTGATGCCGTAAAGTAATTACGGAAAACATTAAAGAGAGGGAGAGGCCGCCCGGCCTTTCCTTTATGTTTGTATCAGGAAAGAGGGAAAATGGTGAGTGTGAAAAATGGTGTAGAGGCGGTAAGCAGTATACTTAACAGAGCGGCGGAATATCTTCTGATCGGGCTTATTGCAGGTATTTCAATACTTATTTTCGTGCAGGTTGTATTCCGGTACGGGTTTAATCATTCAATATACTGGTCTGAGGAAGTTGGAAGGTACACATTAATCTGGATAACGTTCATAGGTGCTTCCGTAGGATTTAAGAAGAAGGCACATGTAGGGGTTGATTTTCTTTACAGGGCCTTAGGTATAAAGACCAGGAATATTTTAACGGTGGTATCGGATCTTTCCATACTTGTTCTGGCTCTGATTCTTGCGGTATACGGGATAAAGCTTACCTCTTTTGTGCGCTTTCAAACATCCGCGGCTCTTCTTATTCCGATGTCCGTTCCTTATTCAGCAATCTGGATAGGCGGAATTCTTACAGCGGTTCATTCCTTTTCTTTTCTCATATCCGACATCGCTGTCCTTTTCGGCAGGAATGATATGAAGGGAGCAGAATAATGGGTACAATACTGATTCTTTTTCTCGTTGTAATGTTTTTGATAAATATCCCTCTTTCGGTTTCAATAGCGGGATCATCCATCATTGCAATAGCTGTTTCCGGAAAATTCCCGCTATTAATGGTTGTTCAGCGGATGGTAAATGCGGTGGATTCTTTCCCGCTGATGGCGGTGCCGCTTTTCATGCTGGCAGGAGCTCTGATGGATTCAGGAGGAATATCCCGCCGCATAGTAAATTTTGCCGATTCTCTTGTCGGCTGGCTTTCCGGAGGACTTGCAGCCGTTTCTGTGGTGGCAAGCATGTTTTTTGCAGGAATTTCAGGTTCCGCGGCAGCTGATACGGCGGCTGTAGGGGCACTGCTGATTCCCGCAATGAAGGAGAAAGGGTATAAAAGCGAATTTGCAGCGGCAGTGCAGGCTGCAGGAGGTTCCATAGGGGTTATTATCCCTCCGAGCATACCGATGATAATTTACGGTTTTATAACCGGTACGTCCATTGTAAAATTGTTTGCCGGCGGGATTCTTGCGGGGATACTTATAGGGTTTTCCCTGATTGCTGTGTCGGTGGGGGTATCAAAGAAAAACGGTTACGGCAATGATGTGAAGTTTACCTTCCGCAATATATGGAAAACCTTTAAAGAAGCAGTCTGGGCGTTGGGAGCTACGGTAATTATTCTCGGCGGAATCCTGGGGGGTATATTTACCGCAACCGAAGCTGCTGCTGTCGCGGTTGTTTATGGGTTTCTTGTCGGAAAATTTGTATATAAAGAGCTGAAATTGGGCGATATCCCAAAACTTATGCTGGATTCTGCGGTACTTGCGTCCATTATACTGTTTATTATATCATCGGCTTCCATTTTCGGATGGATTTTGACCATGGAAAACATCCCCCAGCTTATCGGGAATTTTATAGTAAATGTTACCGGCAACAAAGTTGTTCTGCTCCTTTTGATAAACGCGATGCTGCTGATTGCAGGTACTTTTATGGAGACGACGGTTTCCCTGATTCTTCTGGTTCCGATAATAATGCCCATCCTGCCGGTTATAGGAATGGATCCTATTCAGATGGGGGTGGTAGTAGTTACCAACCTGGCTATAGGGATGCTGACTCCTCCGCTGGGGATATGCCTTATTGTTTCAGCTGGAATATCGAAGGATTCGATTGCCGGGGTAAGCAAGGCAGTGCTTCCATTTCTACTTATGACAATAATTGATCTGCTTATTCTTACGTTCTGGCCACCGGTTACAACATTCCTCCCCGGGCTGCTGTAGCCATACTGCAGTATAGTCAGATGGTACTGTAATCTTCCTCTGTATCTATATCCATGAAACTTTCACGGATGTCCAGTGGAAGGTCAATAACCCTGTGACGGGTAAAGACATTCTTCATCTCCGAATCCCGGGGTTCGGACAGTATTGTCTGTTTTACGGACTTTCTTAAAAGTACCGGATGGCCTCTCTTCCCTTTGTACAGGGGGCGTACAATTTCAATACCGGGATTTCTGTTCATGGTATCAACGAGCTTTTGAAACAGGTCCGGACCTATCTCCGGCATATCCCCCATGGTGATAAAAAAGTATTCTGTTTCCACCCTCGGTGTTCCTGTTTGAATGGAAGAGAACATCCCCCGCTCATAATCTGTGTTGCGTACGGTAACTACATCGGGTCTACCGGCAAAAAGATTATCCAGTTCATCACCTCTGTATCCCGTTACCAGTATCACTCTGCCGCAGAAATCCAGGGCATTATCTACTGACTGTTCAATAATTGTGTTTTCCCTGTAGGGTAGCATGAGTTTCCATCTACCCATTCTGCTTGACAACCCTGCCGCAGGGATAATGCAGTCGATATTCATAGGTTATATATTTTACAGCATTGTCGATATTAATACCATGAAGAAATCGGCTGTTTTTATCGCTGCATTCATTTTCCTCTGTTCTGCAGGATTTACAGCAGGGGAGAATTTATCCATTCCTCCAGAAAACTTACAGATTGAACAGAGTATCGAGGGTGGATATGACCTGTGGATAAAGGCGGATAACGGGATAGGCTCGGTGCTGATTACCGAGTCTACCGCTGATCCAGAGAAAAAAACACCCGCATTCGCACTGAGAAGTCCGGATAAAAATCCTGTCAACAGTGATGAAAAGAGAATGCTTAACGGCAAATTCCTCGAATCCCAGGGAAAATCCCAATTTGCCCTTATTGATT
>QNBL01000278.1 GCA_003641695.1 Spirochaetota bacterium | reverse complement strand
ATCCGCCCCTCATTGCTTCCTTCGTACCATCCGGGTTTTTCCAGTATCCTATGAAAACTTTTGGTCCTTTAAGACAGATTTCTCCCGTTTCATTAGGACCAACATCGTTGCCTTCCGAATCAAGTATCCGTACTTGAAGATGTGCCACAGGTTTTCCTACAGAACCTATTTTATGTAACATCCTGTCTTTAGCCAAAAAAGTATCCCCTGATACCGTTTCGGTTAAGCCATAGGCATCTGCAAACCAGGCGGTGGGAAATTTTTCTTTAAATTTCTCTATCAGTGTTACCGGCATCTTTTCACCGCCATCGATGATAAAACGCACTGAGGAGACATCATATCGGTCAAATGTGGGTTCATTGAAGAGCATTATAGTCATAGCCGGAGAAAGCCACAAATTAGTTACTTTTTCCTGATCAATAGCCTTGAGCACTTCTATAGGATCAAAACTTTTTAGAATTACCAGACTGCCACCGCAATATAGGGTTCCTGTTCCCGGCAAATCCATTCCACCGACATGATAAAGTGGTCCTACAACCAAGGTTCGGTCTGTCTCAGTCATATTGAATTCAAGTATATGTCCAATATTCTTCCAATAGAGATTTCCATACGAGAGCATTACACCTTTGGGATAAGCAGTAGTACCAGAAGTATACATAAGCCGGTGCAAGTCATCGATGTTAACTTCAACATCGGGTGGGTTTGCTCCTCTATTACGTTCTATTAACCCATCATAGTTTAGCCAGCCTTCGGGGGTATCCGGCCCAAGTTGAATGAAGTTTTTCAAATTAGGTAATTCGCCTTGAATGGATGATATAGTCGGTACGAAGTCAGGCTCGGTGATCACGGCCTTAGCTTCAGAATGGTTGAGAATGTAACTAAATTCAGTAGAGACCAAGCGAAAGTTCAGCGGCAGCCAGGCGGCACCAATTTTATTAATTGCAAAGGTCATTTCAATATACTCAAGGCAATTATAAAGAAGAATAGCAACCACATCCCCTTTGCCTAAACCAATATCCAGCAAACTCTGGGCCAGACTGTCTGCCCGTTCATGTAACTGTTTGTAGGTGTAACGTTTCCCAAGGCCAATTAAACATTCTTTGTCCGGGTATCTCTCTGCATTCCTTTTTAGAACTAAGCTCCAATTCATAAACCATCCTCCTTAACGTTATATTATTATTGTTTCCCTTGGCGAAACCACATATATTCAACAATATCAATGAGTTGCAGAAATGTTCAAGTACAGGTTTCCCCCGTGAAACTCCTTATTAATATCAACACGTTACAAAATACCTGCTCCCTAAAACCCCCATTTTTTCTCTAAAATATACTTCTTAAACGGGGACTGGAAACATCCTGCTCCGTTATCCGTTCCTATCGTTCTCAAATAGGAATCAACTGCCCGGTAGGAGCTGCGGACAAATGGTCCGGCAGCGACGTCTTTGAAACCCATTTCCAGGCCAATTCTCTTATACTCGTCAAATATCTCCGGTCTGACGTACTCTGCAACAGGGTGATGGTCTCTCGAAGGACATAGATATTGTCCAATTGTCAGAATATCGCACCCTGCTTTTCTCAGATCGATCATTACCCTTATGACCTCTTCCGTTGTTTCACCCAATCCGAGCATTATTCCAGATTTGGTAACCATGTATTCATCAATTTTTTTTACCATTCCGATCACACCCAACGATTGATCATAGTTGGCCTGGGGTCTGACTTCGGAATAGAGCCGTGGAATCGTTTCGACGTTATGGTTAATAACCTCCGGCCTTGCATCGACAATGCTTCGCACCGCCGATGACAACCCATTAAAATCAGGAATTAATACCTCAATTCCCACTTCAGGACATTTCATCCTTATTTCATGAATCACCTTTACGAAATGTTGCGCTCCACCATCCGGAAGATCATCTCTGGTAACGGAGGTAATTACCGCAAAACGGATACCCATGCCGTTTATTTCATCCGCAAGCCTTGCAGGTTCACCAATATCGAGAGGAATCGGTTTACCTGGCACAACAGCACAGAATCTACAGTTTCTGGTACAGACATTTCCCATAATAAGAAAAGCAGCCACGCCTCTGGCAAAACACTCCCCCTGATTAGGGCAGCATCCCTCTTGGCATATGGTATGGAGATTGTTCTTCAGCAGGTTTTCTTCAATTCTTTTTGTGATCTCACCGGTGGGCAGTCTCTTCCGGAGCCAATCAGGTTTCGCAACAGTCACTTAATATCCTCCTGGAAGATGTCTGAAAAATGGTGCAAGACCCTTTCTTTGACCATTCCCATGTCAAATTCCGTGTCCGGCCCAACACAACTTTCAAGAAACGTGATGCCCTTATCTCTGATCCCGCATGGTATGAACAGGGAGTACAAACTACAATCCTCAACGACGTTGAACGCAAAGCCATGCATAGTTACCGCTTTCCTGACTTCAATTCCGATAGCCGCAATCTTGTTATTACCGACAAATATTCCCCGCAATCCGGATATCCTTTCTCCCATGACCTTGAAATCAGCCAGGGTCCGGATAATAACCTCCTCCAGATTGTAAACAAAGGCATGAATATCATTTTCATATCCGGACAAATCTATAATGGGATACACAACCAGCTGCCCCGGGTAATGGCATGTAATTTTTCCACCCCTGTTTACACTGCGAACGTCAATACCTCTTTCAAAGATATTTTCCTTCGGCACAAGAAGATCTTCTTCCCCTCCGCTCTTCCCGATGGTGATAACGGGATCATGTTCCAGCAGGATAACGGTATCGCCGGTTCTCCCCGCAACCCTTTCATTATGGGTTTTTTTCTGGCGGAAAAGACCCTCATCGTACGATACCCTTCCCAAATCCACAATTATCATAGCTTTGCACCACAGTATTTTGCTGACACTTCCTCTTCAGGAAGGTACAAGGTAAAAAAAGAACTCTTCACCCCATACCTTTGCCTGAAAGAATGCCGTGGACTTACAACCTCTTAGCCCCTTTCTGGGGGTCGTCAAAATTATCCGGCTTTTTGAAACCAAGTCTGGTCCAATACTTTTCCGGCATTACCTCCGGATTTTTATAGAAGCACCATGCACAGGATCTTTCTGGATCTGGATCATATTCTGTAACCCACAGGGGCCATCCACCCCATTCAATCATAAGGATCTCATTCATGGCACAGTGGACACAATAGTAAGGTACATCCTTCAGACTCCAGCTCCACCAATAGGGTTTAGATGTTACTCCGAAATTGTACGGTTCCCCCAGCCGCGAAGACGTACCGTTGACAGGATCTCCACGCCTGATCCTTCCACCGCTTCCGCATGGGTCACAGAGAAGCGTATACTTATCATCATCTTCTGTAATTTTAAGTTCTCCCTGTTGACGCGGACCGCAACGATGTGCCCTAAATATTTCAGCATTCAGTATAAGTCTCTGAAAGGATGTCATCTTACGCAGGCTGCTCCATGTTCTCCTCATCATCCACGTACTTTGGGTTGTCCGCAGCAACTCGTACATTTCTTCCTCACCGTATTTTTTTGCCACCTTGTCAAAAATATCTGCGGTCCAGTCAACATAAAGGTCGTGTAGTCCCTTTGATT
>QNBL01000277.1 GCA_003641695.1 Spirochaetota bacterium | reverse complement strand
TGAAATGTTTTAATCCCGCCCATTGATTTGCACCAATATAACGTACATCCTGGAAAGCAATCCGTGCTCCCCACATGGGGATATAATGCCAAATTAAAAAAAACAATATGACAGGGAGCAGCATCAAGTACAACTGCCGGTCTTTTACAATCCTCTTTCTGATACTACTTTTCATTATCTGATCCCCGCAAAGCATACTCTGCGAGTCTTTTTCCAAGATCCACCATATCATCATCTGCTGCAAAGGGGAGACAGACACCGGCTGGGTGCCTTGCCTGCTCAACCCAAACGGCCGGAATACCTTCCATGCCACTGCCAGCTGCACAAAGAGCAAGTACAAGAGCGGTTATCGTATCTGCATCTCTTCCAAAATTGGCAGCAAGTCGAAAACCTTGCTGAAAATCACCTTCCGACATTTTATAAAGGGCATAAATTTGTGGGATTGCCTCCGGAGACACCGAGTGCCTCGGAGTCCAGAGTTCGGTATGCAGTTTTTCGTACATCACGAAAGGATCTTCAATATCATTCACTATAGTGAGTGCAGTATTCATTCTTCTTCCAAGCCAGCTGTCTTCAGGTATAAACCTTCTTCCCGCTGCAATAACTTCACCAACTTCTGCCCCGGTAATTGCTACGGCAATACTTGCAGCAATTGCCTGAGCAGCCCATAACCCATCTTTGTCATGACTTACTGCTGCATCTATCCCGGCAAGCCGTGCTGCTTCATCAGGATTTCCTGCAGCTGCTATTCCAAAGGGTACAGCCCGCATGGCTGCACCATCATCATTATTCAGGGTATTATCCTGACCGGATAAAGGAGGATCTATTCCCTGTGAAAGATTCCATAGAGCACCATAGAGCGGTGTCCCGCCCCTATTTTTGGCCCCGCCTTCATCAAGAACAAGTTTCCGCCACATATCAGCTACAAACAGGGAAGTAAACTCACCGTCACATTCCAGTAAGGCCCGTGCTGAAAGGACACTGAATTCAGTATCATCAGTACTTTTCCCTTCGGGGAGCAATTTTGTCAGAATTCCATACTTTTGCCGAACCGTATCATCACGTCCAAGATCACCGGCAGCATCACCAATTGCAAGTGATACCATTGCTGCAATTGCCCTGTCAGTAAGTATCACCCTGTCCACTTTCTTTTTCATACTCTCCCCTTTTAATACCATACCCATCTACATTGGTAACGTTACCGGTAACGTTACCAATTTTTAAAAAATTATATTGCTCTTGTAGAATCCCTTACAACCAACTCTGTTTGAAATATCTCTTCCCGGTTCATGGGAGATTCACTCTGTATCTCCTCAATAAGTAAGTCCACCGCCGCTTTCCCCAGATTCTTCTTGAAGGTCTTTATGGTTGTCAGCTTTGGTCTCAGGTACTTTGAAATACCAATATCATCATGACCGATAACTGAAATATCAGCAGGGATGGATAATCCTCTTTTATATACTGATTCATACACACCAACAGCCATAAGATCATGTGATGAAAAAACAGCGGTAATTCTACCATCAGCATTTAGGAGACGATCGGCTGCTTTCTCGCCATCCTCGGCTGAATGCGGACAACTCTGGATCCAGGAGTCTTCCACCGGGATACCGGCTTCTTTCATTGCTTTCCTGTAACCCTGAAGCCTTTCAAGACCAGACTGGGTCTTCTCACCTGTCGTAATATGACCTATGTGAGTATGCCCCGATTTTATTAAAAACTTTACTGCTCTATATGCAGATGCAACATTGTCAATCGCAATTGTTGAGAGAACTGAATGGGGACTTTTACGATAGACCTGCACAGAAGGAAAACTCTCTTTCTTCAGTTTTACCAGCTCATCCTGATTAGCTTCGGTGAAAGATACAATAATTCCATCAACCTGATTGCTGCGTAACAGTTTTATAGCCTTTTTCTCTACTTTACTATCGTGGTTTGTATCAACGAAAATCACTGAATACCCGTAATGCTCAGCCCGTTCCATTACTCCCCGTGCAAGTTCCGGAAAATTCGGATTCATGATATCAGGTACAACAAACCCGATAACGTTGGTCTTGCGGAGGACAAGTCCTCTGGCAACACTGTTTGGACTATATCCAAGATTCTTAATTACTTCCTGTACCCGGTTCTCAGTTTCAATGTTTACATCAGGTTTACCATTCAAAACACGGGAAACAGTCGTAACAGATACTCCTGCATTTTTTGCTATATCCTTAATGGTTACTGCCACTTCCACCCCAAATATTGAAAGACTGGTAACGTTTCCGGTAACGTTACCAGTCAAGTATAAACCCCATCTGATTAAAGTGCAAGAAAAAAATATCAGAATTCCGTATAAAAAGCATATATGGATTAGTTCCACTCTAATTTAATTTTATTACTATCAATCTCTTTCTTAAAAAGGACATCTATATGAGAGTTATACTGAACAAGATCAACTTTTAGATTATAACCACTTCTCAGAAGATTAGAATAGAAATGCGCTCGCTTAGTTCTAAAAGATTCATAATCTATAGAAGTTTCAATTGCAATATCAATATCTCCACCTAGAAGAGTATCGTTAGTACGGCTTCCAAAAAGATAGACACTTTCTAACCCAAAACTATTCTGAACAGACTGAAGTATAGTATTCTTTATTCTACCTGGTAGTCTCAAAATTCTTCTCCCGAAAAGAATCGATTTGCAAATATTTTTGCATTATTATAATAGCTTTCTACAGCACTGTAATTATCTATGCAATATTTCAAATCCTTTAATGCCTGTGCCAACTCTTCAGGATAATCATGTTCCAGTTCATTTCTTACTTCTCTTAATTCTATCCATAATTCCAGACTGTCTATTATTTCTTCCCGTTCCATAATAAATAATGTTTCAGTCATTTTATTGGCTGTTACCCCACTTATATCAATAAGCAAAGGAAATATCTTAGCTCCCAAAAAATCCTGTACAGAAGCAAATCGGTTTAAATATGCATCCAGGATAGCTCTATCCCTGGGTTCAAGTTTTGCGAATATTTCAATATTGTAGATATCTTTTTCTTCCAGAAGTTCTTCAATTAATCTTTTATAATCTGAGAGAGCCGTATAATGTTTTTCCAGTTTTAGGAAACGTTTTTTCAAAACATCTTTAGTACTTGTCATAATTATCTCCTGAACCCTTAGTACAAATTTAGTGATTTGTTGCTTTAAAGTCAATATATCAGGATTAAACCCAGAAATTCCCCAATTATTAAAACAGTTACAAAGGAGTAATTTGGATAACACCCATAGCAAAATCTGGTAAGATTGAAGTTAATCGCGTACCTTACCTATAGAATTACACAGAGAACAACGAAACCAGAAAATCCTGTCAGCTAATATCTGAAAATATCAGCTCCCAAATATTCTTCAACCTGTGAAAATATGTCTTTCCATCAAAGATACCTATTCTTCTATAAATTTTACCTGGAGCTAATTGCTTTTTTAGCAAGCCTCTTTTTTCCATAAAGGTAAGGAATGAAGAAGAAAATTTCTGCTTTCATCTTCTTTTATCCAATCCAGAACTCTTTTTATTGTAGTATCGGATGAAACCATTTTTCGTTCACATTTGAAAATCTTCTTA
>QNBL01000276.1 GCA_003641695.1 Spirochaetota bacterium | reverse complement strand
TGTAAATGCGATGCACATAACGGCAAGTGTATTCATCAACGATAATGAACCGGGGCTGCATAAGGATTATCTGGAATGGCTGGAAAAACTGGCCCCTTACAGCAGGCACGGATATAATCATAATGTTGGTGAAGATAACGGAGATGCCCACCTTAAACGTCAGATCATGGGAAGGGAAGTGGTTGTTGCTGTTACCGATGGAAAGCTTGACCTTGGACCCTGGGAAGAAATTTTCTACGGGGAATTCGATGGTCAGAGACGTAAGCGGGTAATGATAAAGATAATAGGTGAATGAATTATGAGTTCACAAATGTATCAAGAAATTTGTCATAGTCGAAATGGACTTTAAAAAGTTCATCTATAAGTTTTATCTTTTCAGTATCGAAGGTTTGTATCTTGGTATTGGTGTAGGTTTTTGACACTATTTGCTCCGCAGTAGCGGTATCCTCATTCACCAGAATGGCAGGGATATTACTTTCTTTAATAAGGCTTTCAATTTCCGGCCAAAGTTTTGTTGTCCCTCCGCTGGTAAGAATAAGTCCGCCCAGATACCCATCCATTATATTTATATAACGCATGATCCGGGAGCTTCTATTCTTTGAACTGGCAGCTATGAGAATTACATCGCCCGGTTCTATGTATTTTTCCAGATACAGGGCTTCTGCAACGAGAGAGATGACCTTTATTCTATTTAAAGGAATTTCCCACTGCCTGTTATCCGGATTACCAATAACCTTATGGGTTTTAAATCTGGATTTGAGTACTTTCATTGACGGATTCATGATACGGTCAACTTTCGGAAGATAACCCATAATCCCGATACGTGAATATCCGGAGCTGTTGAATTTTTTGTTTATTAAATCCTCGGTTAAATATTTTTTAGTCTGTTCCACTTTATCAGGAATAACCTTGTTAAAAAGAATCCCCTTCACTCTGCTTCCATAAAGTTTGAAATAGGAAAGATCTACCTCCATCTTGTCAAGGGCTCTGCCTATCCCCCCCTCGGAAATGTACAGGATATCGGCATCAATAAGGTTGGAGACTTCGGCGTTGGATAAACCAACAATCCCTCCAACCCCGGGATGTCCTGTTCCTTCGGCAAGAATAATCTTTTTCCGTGAAAGCATTTCAATTGCCCGGTTTATCTTGTCTTTTAAAGAATCCGTAAATTCATCCTGATTTTTTGAAGTTAAAAACCCCTTGGTAAAACCTGCGGGAAGCTGCACCGGAGATATCTTTTCCATATCCAAAGCAGGTATTTCTGTAAATGTATCTATTATTACTGCATCTTTATCGAGTGTTTGTCCGTTTTTCAGGTTAACCACCTGCTGCCCAACCGGTTTTATATATCCAAGCTGCTCCGAAGGAAAATCTTTACTGAGCAGTGAAAGTATTCCGAGGCTTGCAAGAGTTTTTCCTGAATGCTGCCGTGATCCCGCTATATAGATAATTTTTGGTTTCATACTTTATTTTAATACAATGTAGAGATCATTACCATGGTGCAATTACACTTTTAATCCCAGTAGAGCAGAACTTTTCCGGATTGTCCGGATGCCATAATCTCAAACCCTTTTTCATATTCGTCGATCGGCAGCCGGTGGGTAATAATCCTGGTTATATCAAGCCCTGAGCGTATCATGGCAGCCATTTTGTACCAGGTTTCAAACATTTCTCTGCCGTAAATTCCTTTAAGAATAAGTCCTTTGAAGATAATATCACTCCAGTTGATGGTGCTTTCCCCTGAAGGGATTCCCAGCATAGCTACTCTTCCGCCGTTGTTCATGTATTTAAAAAGCTGAGTTTGAGCCGATGGATTGCCGGACATTTCCATCCCTATATCAAAGCCCTCAAGCATGTGGAGCTCGCTCATAATTATCTCAAGATCGTCTTTGTTTACGTTTACAGCTCTTGTCGCTCCCATCCGGCGGGCAATGTTAAGACGGTAATCATTGACGTCTGTAATAATTACGTACCTGGCGCCGGCATGTTTTGCGACTGCAGCAGCCATTATTCCAATAGGACCGGCACCGGTAATCAGAACATCCTCGCCTACTGCATCAAAGGAGAGTGCCGTATGAACCGCATTCCCGAAGGGGTCGAATACAGATGCAACCTCGTCACTGATAAAATCGTCCAGTTTAAAGGCGTTGCCGGCGGGAAGAACGAGGTATTCACCAAAGGCACCTGGAATATTAACCCCGATCCCCTTTGCATTCCTGCAGAGATGCCGCTTTCCCGCCCGGCAGTTACGGCAGTGGCCGCAGGTAATGTGCCCTTCGCCGGTCACTCTGTCTCCAATGGAGAATCCGTCTACTTCATTGCCCATTGCTACAACGGTTCCGACAAACTCATGACCGGTAATCATGGGAACAGGGATCGTCTTCTGCGACCACTGATCCCAGTGATAGATGTGTACGTCTGTACCGCAAATTGCGGTGATTTTAATTTTTATGAGCAGGTCATTGGGCCCGTAGTCCGGTTCAGGAGCATCAATCATCCAGATCCCGGGTTCCTTTTTGATTTTTGCCAGGGCTTTCATATCAATCCTCCTGAATCGAGCATATAGCTACATTACCTTTCGTATTCCGATTCCATAGACACTGTTCCAGCCTACATAGGAGTATTCAAGGGTAAGCCACAGGTCTTTTTTCCATCTCCAGGATACTGAGTCGAAGGAAGCAACTCCCAGTTTTATCGATTCAGAATAAGGAGATCCCAGGAGTTCATAGCTGTAACCGTACAGTCCAAGACCAAGCCCTACGGTGAAATCAAATTCAAGATTATTGCCAAAATTAAACCCTTTGTGCAGCGTAGCCAGGGGAGCAGCCCCATAGTCAATTCCGGTGTATCCAGCTAAAAGGTAGAAACTGAAAATACCTCTGGCAGAAAGACCCCATTCCATGGGAAACTCGGGAATAAAATCCAGATCCCCCATTATCCGTTCTGCTCCGACTCCAACAGATAAGCCCCATCCGCTCAAGCCGACTACACCGGTAAGATTGATCTGCCCCGGTTCGTTGTACTGGGCTCCTGTTACTGCGTTTGCAAAAACACCGCCGGACACCAGCACAAAAACAAGAAGGCTGATAAAAAGAATACGTTTCATAATGAACTCCTCTAAAATATAACTTAATAAATAGTACTATAAAATAGAGGATAGTACCAATATTTTTATTTATCCCGTTCAATAATGGGGCGGTTTCTCAGAACCGGGACCCGGCATCTGTTCAGATAGTTCGTTTAGCTGCTGTTTGAACGATGTCTGCTCTATCTTCAGGGAATCAATAACCTTCCCGTTTTCCAGAACTATCCTGTTAAGCTGGTTGATAAAGTCTTCGAGATGGGTCATCCTTATTTCAAGTTCCCTGATCCTTTCGTCCGGCATGCCGTATTACTCCTTTACTGGTTTAGTTTATTTTTTATTCCAGCTCCGGTTTTTTCCTGAACTGTTTTTTCCGGCTGAGAGCTTTCTTCGTGGTCAGCCGACGTTCTTTTGAACTCTTGGAAGCCTGCGTCTGGTGTCTTCTCCGTATAACTTTTAGTGCAGAGAAAATAATCTGCAATGCCTTTTCTTCTGCCAGTTTTCTGTTCTGCATTTGACTGCGGGTG
>QNBL01000275.1 GCA_003641695.1 Spirochaetota bacterium | reverse complement strand
TGATTCTATCTCCTTGGTTAGAAAGTAACTGCCCGCCGCTATTCCTAATGCCAAAATCAATAAAAGAAAAACCGGTATTAGTAACTTCACGCCTATTTTCATGTTTTTAAGAATGTTCATACAATATCCTCCATAGAAAAACTTTTTTCTCATATATTAACTCACTATTAAATACAAACAACAGCAATACTTTTTTTAAGGATTCAAACTGAGTTATCAAATTGATCCCAATACCCGCCGAAAACAATCATCTCCAATTTCTCCTTATTTTTTAATGATTCAGGAACCTTTTCTCGATGCTGTAGTATAAGCTAATATCATCAATAATATTACTTACCTCTTTACCCAATTCAAAATACCCTGCCAGTTTTCCTTCAATTATCCAGGGAGAAACAACCTTCAAGGTAAAAGTGCCACAGGTGCAAAGTTCAAGACCAGGAGTGATTGTCAAAACGCTAACAGCTCCTGTAAGGGTACATCTGCCTCCATATAGCCAAAAAAACCAACAGGATTATGTAGTCCTGGAGAACAACAGATTATATTTAAATTATGAAGCTAAAAAAAGTAATGTCAAGAATATTGTGTAAATTGTTCAAGAATGGGCAAATTATTTCTGCCGAATGGTGCGGATCTCCAGTTAAATTCCAGCTTTCATGCTTCCCATTACCTGCCCCGGTCTGGTTGCTCCTGTTATGACACTGCTGACCTTTTATTTTATTAATCCTAAACTGCCTCCTGCATTTATGAAGTAGCCTGCATCAAGATCCATCTCACCGGAGATAAATCCCGAAACAATGACACCTGTTCCGGGAAGAATCCAGTGCAGTTCTCCCCCTGCATAGGCGGGATAGTCAATATTCAGCTTTCCTTCCCGGTATGTGGTTCTCAGTGCTCCGGAAAGTGCCAACCATGCAGAACCAAAATCCACTATAACAGCACCCCTCCCATAACCGTAGAGGTAGAATCCGGCAGGGTATGCATCGCTTTCATAGGAAATCCTGAAGGGAGAGAGGAGAATATCAGGTGCTGCTGAGAGTGTAACCGGTCCGAATGTTACAGCTGCAGGGAGGCTGACCGAAATCCCCGTAAAGTTGGTCATGGAATCAGTATTAGTTCCGAACAGGTATGAACCCTTGGCAATCAATGAGAGTGAAAAAGGGGAGCTGCCCGCAGGTATGAGTTCTTTTTTAAGGGCGATACCTGCAAAATATCCGTTATCGGCAGGAGACTGGATTATGATTCCTCCGGTAACATCTGCCTCCAGTTTCCCGTAAGGAACAACTCTCAGAGCAACTGACGTTGGAAACCTGTAACCTGAATTTTCCACATGCCCGGTGCTTCCTATATCAACCTGGAAACTCCCCATGGGAAGGGTGTCGGGGGTTGGCGTAAACATGGTTCCCGAAGCCCCTGAAAAGCTGTTTCGGTCTTTAATAATCAGAGAATGATCAACCCGGATAACTGCAGTTTCTGTATCTTTTTCAACTCCCCTTGAATCAACACCTGAAAGGGTAATACGGTAACTGCCGTCAGGAACCGTTCGCCCGCGGGAATCCTTTCCGTTCCAGGTAAAACCCTGTTCCCAGGTGGAAAAAGGTTCAAACTGATGTTTGCGGATAGTGGTTCCATCGTCGGACATGATTGAAAGCATCCCTTTGCCGTACGTTGTAACGGTAAAAGTAATGCGGGATGTACCCAGCCCTGCGGGGTTATCAGGATTAAAAACCTTTCTGGTGAGGTTTAAAGGAGAAAAACTGAATCTGGACGGCTGCATGTGTATTATGAGATTGGTTGTGGATTTTTCATGGATTGTTACATCAGTGCTGAAATGGTCGTATCCGAAAAGATCAGCATTTATTGTGTATTTTCCTATGGGGAGTTCGTTTACCCCTTGTGAAAGATCGAAGGAAGCTGCTTCTACCTCTGTTTCAGGCGGATAGGCAGTCAGGTATAGATAACCGGTAATCTGTTTCAAAGGGAAATTGATGTTTACCAAAGCTCCTTCTGTGTATTCAACCCATCTGCTTTTACTATAGTAACCCTCTTTTTTCAAGGTGACTCTGTATCTTCCCGACTCGAGGGTCAGTGTCAGCGGAGTTTTTCCCTGGTAGCTGCGGTCTACGTATACTTCAGCTCCGGAAGGATCAGAGGTAATGGTAAGCCCTTCTTCCGGGTCTTCCGGCTCTGTGTAGCTGCTGCTTTCGTCCCGGGAATTATCTGTCTTTGATGTGGACTTGGATTGAACCGTATCCTTGAACAATGTTCCGCTGGAGGTTGCACACCCGAAAAAGACGGCACTAAGAACAATGATAAAAATTATGGATAGTTTGAAATCTCGCATAGTAACAGTTTATTCCATAAAACCGGAATTTCAATGGTTTCTTTTCTAAAAAATAGTGCCGATAAGAGAAATATGACTGATTTAAAGAAATTCCTGCTCCTGCTACTGGCAATTATCCCCCTTTATCTTTCAGCTCAAAGCAGCAGCTCCACGGGGAGCGGTACAATGGATATTCCCGGACATTTCAACAAGATTTACCTGGGAATGACCCTGGATCAGGTTAAGCAAGCGTTAGCTGAGGACAGTAATTTTTATTATACAGGGGATCCCGATTTAAGCATTCTTCAAAGACCCAATGAAACCCTTCTGGAGTGCAGCGGTACGTTTTACATAGAGCGTGCTTTTTTCCAGTTTTACCAGGAAAAGCTGTATACAATAACACTTGTACTTTCCCCGGATGATGTGGATCATTTTTCCGTTTATACTGAACTTGCCGGGAAATACGGTGATCCCCAGGAGCTGGATCCTCATAAATCGGTGTGGAGTTCAGATTCCTATCTGCTGTCTCTGGAAAGGCCGTTGACGGTTAAGTATATGGATAGAAAGATGCTGGACGGGATAAGAACCTCGGGACAGACAAAAAAAACCCTGCAGGAACTGTCAAGAAAACAATTCCTTGATCAATTTTGAAAAAAATGGAGTTAAACCGGAATCTTATGCTGAGAACCAGGTATTCACTAATATTTCTGTTTATTATTACAATCTTTTCATGTACCGGATCAATGGAAAAGATCACCCTTCAGATAGGTAAAAGTATATACGTTGTTGAAGTGGCAAGAACCCCTGAAGAACGTCAAAAGGGGCTTATGGACAGAAAAGAGATCCCGGATAAAACAGGAATGCTCTTTGTGTTTGAAAATGACCGGAAGCTTACCTTCTGGATGAAGAACACCCATGTTCCCCTCTCGATTGCGTACATTTCTTCAGCGGGTATTATAAAAGAGATTCATGATATGGAACCTGAGTCCCTTGCTCCTGTTCCCTCTGTACATTTCGTCCGGTATGCTCTGGAACTGCCAAAAGGTGCTTTTCAGAAGGAGGGACTGAAAGAGGGAGACAGAATAACCCTGCCTGAAGGCATTTTCGCCCCCTAAAAAACACAATCCGATTCGGAATGGCTCAGTCAACCCTCGAATATGAAGCATCTGAAAAAAGCTGAAAGTAAGTTAATTATTATCAAAGAGTTCCAGATTCGGCGTATCCTCCGGGGATTCAGGTTTGTTTACAAGAATTTCTACCTTTCTTTCGATTTTGTTGAGATCTTTTTCGAGTCCCCTGGCAAGTTTTATCCCTTC
>QNBL01000274.1 GCA_003641695.1 Spirochaetota bacterium | reverse complement strand
GGGAACAGTATTATCTCTCCTATAGGTAATGGCGATATTGCAATTCTGATCTCTTTGGATAAGGAGGATTCTCCCCGGGAAATCTCTGCACGTATTGTTGAGTATGTAGAGCACTATTGTGCGAGAACTATTAGCATAGCAGCTCCGGATCCATTCTCCAATCTTTTAGATATTTACAAGAGTTATCAAGCAGCCGGAGATTTGCTCCGGTATAGAATTTTCCTTGGGTTAGGAAAAGTAATTGTTCCAGAAAGTGTAAACATGATTCCATGGCTGGAGCCTTCGTCAATAGATTTAAAATTGCGGGATATGAATACTGCGTTGATGCAGGATGAAGAGAATATTTTTTTGGAAGGCTTGAAATCTATTTTCACTTTTAATGCATCCGGTATGGTTCAGTATAATTATATAGAATACGTACATTCAAGTCTTCTTGCCATGATGTTTAACTATATTGAAAGCAGACATCTGAAGACAGCGGATGGTGGTGAGTGGGAACTTTATGAGGTTAAGCACGTAGATGACTACGAATCAATGGAAGAAATTCATATCTGGCTTAAAACAAGATTTTCCAAACTGTTCGAGCTAAATAAAAAGGAAAAAGAATCTGGTTCTGATAATGCACATGTTAGGAAGATAAAGCGGATAATAGAAACTGAATATAACAATGATCTGTCTCTGGAAATAATAGCAGACCGTGTAGGTATTCATAAAGTTTATTTAAGCAGGCTTTTTAAGAGTAAAACCGGTAAAACCTGTTATGAGTACATTCAGCAAACCCGTATTGAAACTGCTAAGAAATTACTTATTACTTCAAAAAAGACAAAAGCCGATATAGCACATGAAACAGGATTCAGATCCTATGATCATTTTGCAGTTGTTTTTAAAAAACAAACGGGAATGACACCAACCGATTTTCAGAATAAAAATAGATAAAATAAAATTTGACAAATCGACTTGTGTGATGCATAATTACTTGCATAGTAAAGAGTTAGGTTAGTTTATCGGGTAAATGGTTACTATTTCGGGTATTTGTCGGTAACGGACCTCACTTTTCTGTGTAGATTTTTTTAAGGAGTTCTAATATGAAACGAAAAAGACTACTAATTTTCGTAGTTGCAGCCTCTCTTCTGTTTACAGGTGCAAATTTATTTGCAAATGGTGCGAAGGAAAATGCTGCACCGGCAGCAGCAACTGAGAAACCAAACGTTCAACAGGTTGTTTTGAATGATAAAACACCTGGAGGTGATCTAGAAATTTTCTCTTGGTGGGCTGGTGATGAAGGTCCTGCTCTCGAAGCTTTGATAAAGGTATTCAAGAAGAATTATCCTGGAGTCAACGTTATTAACGCAACAATTACCGGTGGATCAGGGGTAAATGCAAAAGCGGTACTTAAAACAAGAATGCTTGGAGGTTCTCCTCCAGATTCCTTTCAGGTGCATGCAGGTCAGGAGCTTATAGGAACTTGGGTTGTTGCAAACAGAATGGTGGATCTTACTCCTCTTTTTGAAAAAGAAGGATGGATGAAAGTTTTCCCAAAAGATCTTCTTAATCTCATTGGAACAAAAGATGGAATTTGGTCAGTTCCTGTAAATATACATAGATCCAACGTAATGTGGTATGTTCCTGCTAATTTAGAAAAGTGGGGCGTTTCAGCACCCAAATCATGGGCTGAGTTTTTTACAACTGCAGAAAAACTTAAAGCGAATGGCATACTTCCTCTGGCATTGGGGCAGGCCTGGACAGTGAATCATTTATGGGAGAGTGTTGCTCTCGGTGTTCTTGGAGCTGATGATTACGATGCTCTTTGGCACGGAAAACTTTCATGGACTGACCCAAAGGTTGTTAAGGTTTGGGAAACCATGGACAAAGTGCTGAGCTATACAAACACCGATGCTGCATCTCTTTCATGGCAGCAGGCTACAGACATGGTTGTTAACGGACAGGCTGCATTTAACATTATGGGTGACTGGGCATCCGGATATATGTCAACTACTCTTAAGCTGACTCCTGAAAAAGATTATGGATGGACTGCATCTCCAGGTACAGATGGAACTTTTATTTTCCTTGCTGACAGCTTCGGACTTCCTGTTGGCGCAAAGAATCCCGATGCAACTGTTGCATGGCTTAAAACTTGCGGATCAAAGGAAGGTTCTGATGCGTTCAATCCGCTTAAAGGATCAATCTCCGCAAGAACAGATTCCGATCTATCACTTTACAATGTTTATTCCAAGTCTGCAGCGAAGGACTGGGCCTCCAGCCGTATCGTTGGAAGTTTGACTCATGGTGTTGTTGCAAATGAAGGATTTATGAACGATTTTTCCTCTGTTATGGAAATGTTCATGAACAACAGAAATGCCCAGCAGGCTGCAAATGCATGCCAGGCTATTGCAATACAGAATGGAATTGGTAAGTAATATTTTAAAATTCTGCAGATCCTCTTTAAGGGGATCTGCAGTTTAACAAAGAGAAAACAATGGTTAAAACAATATCTGGGATACGGAGACTCGATACCCTGAAATCAGTAGTTACATTACTTCCCTCCATTATTCTTGTAGGGATTTTTATTTACGGGTTTATAGGTAATACCATATATACCTCCATGACGGATTGGGGTAAAAATGCAGGACTTGCGTTGAATCCGGTAAAACATTTAATAGGTCTGGGAAACTACAAAGACCTTTTTACCGGCTTTATTCACAGCAGGTTCCGTCAGGATATGGTGAATACAATATTTTATTCCCTGTTCCTTCTTGCAGGTACCTTGGGACTAGGTTTATTTCTTGCAATTCTTCTCGATAGATCAGTAAGGTGCGAGGGGCTGTTTAGAACAATATTTCTTTATCCCATGTCACTGTCATTTATTGTAACAGGAACAATCTGGCGTTGGCTTCTCGCTCCGAATGGGGGAATAAATCTTATTCCTGAAGTTTTTGGATTGCAAAAAAGTAGTTTTTTATGGATCAGCAGCAGGGATTCGATACTTAGCTTCAACTGGCAGAATCTTCCAATAATTCTGTTGGTACCTGTTGGTTTGTTTACACTTTTTCTTTTTATCCGTGATATCAGGTCAAAAAAAACCGCAAGAGGAATAGTCTATGGTATAATAACACTTCTTTCTGTACTCTATATATTTGTTTTCAGGAATATGTTTCCTCCAATTTTACCGTTTGAAGAAAAACACGGTTTAAACCTTGCAACTTTGGGTATTATACTTGCCGGAATTTGGCAATATTCAGGGTATACCATGGCGCTTTACCTTGCCGGGCTTAGAGGATTATCTGAATCGATGAAAGAAGCAGCAATGCTGGATGGTGCAAATGAATTTCAGTACTATTTCCGTATTGCGATTCCAAATATTAAACCAATAACATTGAGTGCTGTTATTATTCTTGCACATATATCGCTGAAACTGTTTGATCTTATCTATGCTTTGGCGGGGGCAGATAATATTAATACAGGTCATCCGGCTATCAATATGTATCTTACAACTTTCAGGGCAAATCAGTTTGCTTCCGGTGCTGCAATGGCAGTAATTCTCTTCCTTCTTGCAGCCCTGTTTATTATTCCATATATGATTCATTCCCACAAAGAAAGGAAAGTAAAATGAGAACGATCTCTGTAAGAAAACCGGCCTTTTATCTATTACTCATT
>QNBL01000273.1 GCA_003641695.1 Spirochaetota bacterium | reverse complement strand
TGAATCTTTACCTCTTTCTTGGCAGGATGAATATTTACATCAATCAGGGAAGGTTTTATCTTAATAAAGACAAAAGCTACCGGATAGGTTCCCCCGGGGAGAAATTCTGAAAAACCGTATTCTACAGCCTGGAGCAGAGAGAAGTCATTGATTCTTCTGTTGTTTACAAACAGCTGTATATACCTCCGGTCTTTTCTGTTTACCGAAGGATCTGCTGCAATAATCCGGACAGAGAAATCTTCAGTGCTGCTCTCCATTTCCCGGGTAAGGTCTTTATTCAGTATCCCGGGATAGGCGTTTATTACTCTTTCTTTCAGGGATGAGACAGGGAAAAACAGTTTCATAGCTCCATCCTGAAAATATCTGAAGCTGATTTCACAGAAAGGCAGGACCTTGTCTATAAAAACCTTTTTACAGGCAGCTGCCTCTGCCGAAGGTCTTTTCAGAAACTTTTTTCGAGCCGGCATGGCGTGAAAGAGTCCGGAAACATCAACTATAGTCCCTTTGTTTCCTTTATACGGTGAGAGATCACGCAATGCACCGTTACTGACAACAAGACGGCCTGCATCTGCTCCTGTTTCACTGGAGATAATCTCAAGACGTGAGCATGCACCTATACTGGAAAGGGCTTCTCCCCTGAATCCCAGAGTTTTCAGAGACTCCAGATCCTCCATTTCGCTGATCTTGCTTGTTGCATGGGGAAGATAACATTTTTTGAGATCTTCAAGACTCATACCGCTGCCGTTGTCGACAACCCTGATCCGTTCAATCCCGCCGCCCTCTACATAGAGATCAATATTTCCGGCTCCGCAGTCGACAGCATTGTCAATAAGTTCCCGGACTACTGAAAACGGCCGGTCAATTACTTCACCGGCCGCGATTCTGAGTGCTACAGTATCCCGGAGGATCTGTATCCTCCGGGGCTTTGCTTTATCGTTCAAAGAGCTTAGTACCCGAGTCTCGTTTCAATGGTTATGGAAGGAACAACTTTAGGGCGACTGTTTACATATACTATATCTCCGGAATCATCAGTTTTAACACTGGTAGAAAATACTGCTGCAAGATTAAGTGTCGGTGCAACTGGATAGACAAGCTCACCTGAGAGAACGGTGTTTGCATCGAAAAGGCTCAAGTCCGCACCGGTTCCCTCTTTTAGCAGTGTTGGAATAAACTTTGTCCGGTAGTAACTTACCGATCCGTATAGTCCCAGCACAGGAATGGTATCCGGAAGTATTTCAAGTTTTACGAGGAGTTCATCGTCAAGATCCATAAAGTTTTTGTCTTTGGACCAGGGCCACATGTATCCGAGTTTTACACTGAACATATCTTCCATACCGAAACCTGCTTCACCGTATATACCCATGGTTACTGTTTTGTACACAGGATTATCCTGGTCTGCAAGGTAGGTGTTTAAGTCATCAACGTACATGCCTCTCAGCCGTTCATAGCTGGAGTCGAAAAAGGCAGGTTTAAATATTCCGTCGAAGTAGCGGTATTCAAGGTTGTAGTCAATAAACAGAATATTGCCGAAAACACCGGCGTTCCACCCATAGTTTCTAAAGGTCCTGGTAGTGTTATCGTAAAGGGTATCAGTATTCAGCTGCCCGTTCTGTACGGGCATCATGCCGGCAATATCCGAGAAAAGGATAAAAGACATGAAATCATTTTCCATTATTGGAAGATCGAGATCAGCTCCGGTTGTAACAAACTTTGTACTGTCAGCAATTTTATCTGCATTTTCAGGATTGATATCCACAACACTGGAAAATCCCAGGGCCAGCTTCCAGAATGGTCTGAAGTACAAGCGGCCGCCGAAAATTTCAGGATCTGCAAGGTCGTTAACCACTGTTTCAAAACCAATCCTGCTCCCGTCAATGCCAAGTTCCAGTCCGACACGTCTGATGGATGGAAAATCAGCATCATTAGCGAAGTTTTTCATTATAAGACCGTGTCCAAGGGTCATGTCATTAAGATTTCCCACCTTGAAGAAGAAAGGATCCCTCTGTTTCCCCCATTCAACATAGCGTATCTTGAGAAAGAGGTCGTTGATAAAGTCCTGTGACCGTGCAGACCACTCATCAGCCTTGTCGCTGCTTGCAAAAGAACTATCGGTACCGAAAGACCACTCGTTATTCCCCTCAGGATGATACCAGTCATCCGGATCAAACAAATCGGTTGAGTAAATAACCGGGAGATAGAGAGACAGTTTCAGTTTGCCGAGATTAAATGTAGGCTGAACGATTGCCTTTGACCAGGTCTGTCCACCCATTGTTACCGTTCCGATTTCCAGGCCAAGGTATTTTGCAACAGATGCAAAAAGATTGTTTTGCGCTTGTTTCTTGATCTCTTCCTTGGTGGGCTTTTCAGGTTCCGGAGCATTCTGCTCTGCAGGAGCAGATTCCTGAGCTGTTGTGTCTTCACCTGATGTAGTTTCGGCTTTGGGTTCATGTCCGGGAACTTTGGCAGGATCGAGTTTTGAAAAGACTACATCCTTGACCAGTTCGTTGATTTGGTCCTGGGATGCCTGAACTGCTTTGAAGACATCAGAAAGGGCATCAGCTATCATCCCTTTTCCAAGGCTTACTGTTTCGTTGGTTCCAAGCTTGGTATAGTCAACCAATCCGTCAATTACAAAGGCTTTTTCTTCGCTTCCGGGAATTGAGATGACTCCGAAGTCGGTACCCCTTACACCGCAGACTGCGGATTGGGTCTTTACATTATATCTGTTTGCGATTCCTGATCTTGCCGCAATGGCATGAATCTTTCCGGCTGCAAGCTTGAAGTCGTTAGAGCCGGAAGCATCTCTTTGGAGCTGCTCAATAGTAAAGACAGTATCGTTTGCCAGTTTAATAATGGATCCGTTGGGATCAAGTCTCAACTCCGCTACCGTGCCATTGGTACGGATGGTATCTCCCTCCTGAAGCTCCATTCCGTAGTAGATATCGGTAACCGGATTACCGTCCATATCGGTAATCTCCAGTGCAAGGTCGTCTTCATAGTACTCAAGCAGTGCCACCGGACCGCCTGATTGGGCGATAGCCAGAAACGGGACCATAAAAATTAATAATAAGAATAAAATCTTTTTCATCATATACCCTCCTTAAAATAGGCTGATGGAAGTGGATAGTTTTGCTGTTGTTTCCCAGTTTGAATTACCGGCCTCTGGATTTGCCACATACCGAAGGTCATAACCGAGGGTTATAACTGCCGGACCAGTCTTGTAGTTTATATCAGCACCAATTACAGCATTTTCAGGACTTACAAGATCACCCCAGTTTTTTATGTACCGTTTGTCGTAGCTGGCATCAAAGAATATACCGGGGAGAATATCTTCTCCCACTACAAATGATGCTTTCAGGTGGGGATAGGTAGCATCAACTGCCGGATCGATTTTAAATGCACCGTCCAGTGAGGTACTGAAGCTTAGATTATCGTCAAGAAAGCTGAACCCCAGGGATGCAAGCCATCCTGAATAGGCCGGAATGGTAATTGCTCCGGTATACATTTCGTACTTGGCTTCACGGTACAGGTCGTATGCCGAATCAAAGTAGAAGGGAACATAGTTGTCTCCGAGAAACAGTGCGTTAAGGCCGTAATTCATGAAACCGATGAGTTTTCCTCCGAACCCGAGAAGTCCTCCGGTTGCAGCCCTGGTTTTGCTGC
>QNBL01000272.1 GCA_003641695.1 Spirochaetota bacterium | reverse complement strand
CCAGTCGTAATCATCCATCTCTCCGGTTCCTTTGTTTAGGGCGGTACCTGCGGAGATGTTAAGTGAAAACTTGTTCAGGGAGGCTCCAAGGTGGGCGTTCAGCATGGCAATATTATCAATTTGCCAGATAAGTTCACTTAAATAGTTGTTTGTCCATCCTGTACCAGGGTAAACAATTTCCCGGACTTCACCAGAATAATAATCGGTAGAAGCTCCTGCAGTGAATGTTATATCTTTCCATGTTAGAGAATATATGTAAGTTGAAAAAAGTAAAAATAGTATGGAAACTGAGAATATCTTTCTAAACATACTAGACCTTAATGCATAAACAACGGATAGTCAACGAATTCAGCTCTCAGACTTCCTCCTTCTCCATGCCTCCGTCCCTCCATGCGAGAACAATTAAAAGCAAAAACACTTGACTTCATGTGCGGTTCTCCTCATAGTAAAATAATGAAACTAACAATTATTGGTTCCTGGGGAGCTTATCCCGGGGACGGAGGCGCAACATCTGGATACCTGCTCCAGGCGGATGGGTACAATGTCTTGCTTGATTGTGGTTCGGGTATTCTTTCAAAACTACCCCGCTATCTGAATATAAACGATCTGCACAGTGTCGTTATCTCCCATTTCCATCCGGATCATGTTGCAGATGCAGGTGTCCTGAAACATGCTGTTATTGTTCAAAAGGCTCTTGAAAACCGGAGGGAAAAGCTTTTATTCTATGCTCCAAAGGTTGAGCCATGGTTTTCTGAGCTAACCCATGACGGCAGTACAGAGGGGCGGCCCTACAGCGAAGATGAAAATTACAGAATAGGACCCTTTGTATTCACCTTTAAACGAGCAATTCATCCTGTACCTGCCTATTCCATGAGGGTAGAATGTTCTGGAAGTTCGCTGGGATACACAGGCGATACAAGCTGGAGTGATAATCTGTCTGATTTCTTTGGAGGTGTCGATCTGCTTTTGGCAGAGGCAAGCCTTTTTAATCGGTTTAAAGGGAAGGTTCCGGGGCATATGACTTCAGTTGAAGCTGCTGAATTAGCTTCAAACGCTTCTGTAAAACGTCTGGTTGTCCCTCATTTCCCCCAGTTTGGAAAATCGGAGGGTTTGAAGCAGGAAGCAGAAGGGCATTTCCCGGGACCGGTAGATCTGGCTATAGAAGGTAATGCCTGGGAGTTTTGAGTTTGTTTGTAGTGATTGTCTAATAGGTTATCTGTACTCAGAAAGAATTTCAACGTATGAAGCTGTGTTGTTATAGATCCCTTCTACTTCTTCTTGTGTAAGTTCCCTCACCAGACGGGCCGGAGAACCCATTATAAGTGATCTTGGGGGGAACTTTTTCTTTCCTGTAATCAGTGCTCCTGCTCCGACGATACTCTCTTTTCCTATTAACGCATAATCAAGGATTATTGCCCCCATTCCTATCAGAGACCCATCTTCAATAGTACAAGCATGAATGATGGCATTATGCCCTATTGTTACGTTAGATCCAATAATTGCGGGAACATTATGTCCTACATGGACTACTGAGTTGTCCTGTATATTGGTATTGTCTCCTATAATAACAGGAGCTATATCAGCTCGGACTGTTACGTTAAACCAGAAGGAACAGTTTTCCCCAGCTCGTACATCTCCTATAAGATCGGCGCTCCCTGCAATGAAAGCTGACTCAGGTACTGAAGGCATTTTATCCTTAAATGAAATAATCATGATTTTACCCCTGTATTGTTGTTTACATATGAATAGTATAGGGGAAAACGCCCTTGATTTCTACTGTTTCTTGACTAATAAGTACATCAGAGGTAAACTGATAGGAGTAATTACTAATAGAGGAAAGAATGAGGCAAACTAAACAACGTAAAGTAATCCTTGATGTGTTGAACGGTCACAAGGATCATCCGGGTGCTGATACCATTTATGAAGAAGTAAGAAGAATACTGCCTAAAATCAGTCTTGGTACTGTTTACCGTAATTTGGAAATGCTTTCAGAAAAAGGTGTTATTTTAAAAATTGAAAACGGGACTCAGAAACGGTTTGATCCAACTCCATATCCGCATCCTCACTTTAGATGTGTTAAATGTGGTGCTATTGAAGACCTTCCTTTTAAAGTTGGGGATATAATAGCTGCAGATGCGCTTAGTTCCTGGGCAGGGAATAGAAAGATACATAAAATGAATCTCGAATACACAGGATTATGCGCAGAATGTAACGGAAGTGAGTAAAGCAGAGCTTCTGGAATCCATATATAGAAAGTTTCATAAAAAAGAATATTTACATCCAGATCCCCTTGAGCTTGTTTTGAACTACACCAATCCTGCGGATCAGGAGATTGCAGGTATTATTGCATCATCCTTTGCCACAGGCAGAGTAAAAAGTATAGTAAAGGCAGTAAGTGGGATCCTTGCTCTTTTTCCGGATTTAAGAAGTGACCTTTTAAAAAGCAAAAGAGAGAAATTGGAAGAACTCCTGGGTGGTTTTAGATACCGTTTTTACAATTCTCGCAGCCTTATTGAGTTCCTGGAGGGGATAAAAAAAACTATTATTGAGTTTGGTTCTCTGGAAAACTGTTTTAAAGTGGGAATGATGGGGACGGAGGAAGAAACAAAATCTGTTTTTGGCGGAATGACCTTTCTTGTGGATAATATTGAAGGTAAATCAAAAGCAAACAGAAGAATACTTCCTGTGCCGGAGAATGGCAGTGCAATGAAAAGGTTGAATATGTTTTTAAGGTGGATGGTAAGAAAAGACAGTATCGATCCGGGACCGTGGAATAATATTTCGGCAGCTGATCTTATTATACCGCTGGATACTCATATCATGCAGATAAGCAGGATTCTTGGTTTTACAGATAGAAAACAAAGTGACAGAAGTACAGCTTTGGAAATAACTAAAGCTTTAAAGGTAATTGATCCTGAGGATCCGGTACGTTTTGACTTTAGTCTTTCCAGACTCGGAATCCATCCTGATTTGAGTTATAATGAACTTCTACAAAATGGTTGTGAAATAATATCTTAATGAGCTCTTCCACTAAGAAGAGATCTTCGAGTACCTTACACTTCGGTTCCTGCCGGATTTTTTTGCATGGTAAAGAGCTCTATCGGCCATAGAAATCAGTGTATCTATACCGTCTATATGAGGTCCCAAGCGGTCAGCACACCCAATGCTTAAGGTAATTCCTTGTACTGATCCTGCTTTCGTGAGAGTTTCTCCCCCTTTCATTCTTATCCTTCCTGCAATTTCAAAGGCTGCTTCCTCGTTAATGGAAGGAAGTAATACGGCAAATTCCTCCCCTCCGTATCTGCATATGATATCTGAATCCCGAAGGTCCGATTTTATCGTTACGACAAGATCTCTTAAAACTTTATCACCAGCCTGGTGTCCAAACCTGTCATTAATATTTTTAAAAAAGTCTATATCTATCATCAACAAAGAAAAGACAGTGCCGTAACGCTTGAATACTTTGTCCTCTTGTACCATGAAGTCAAAAAAGGCACGACGATTTTTTGCCTTGGTCAGGGGGTCCGTGAGCGCTATTTCCTTGGTTTTCTCAAAAATACTAGCATTGTGTACAGCAATTGCAACATGACTTGCGAAAACAGTTCCTAAATACGCATGTTTATTTGTAAAAAAATGTTCTTCATTCTTGTCAAAAGTCAGTATTCCTATTATTT
>QNBL01000271.1 GCA_003641695.1 Spirochaetota bacterium | reverse complement strand
TTCCCAGATAGCTGCAGTCAATACCAAACCCTTCTATCCCGCCGTGCTTTATATCGATTATCTCCCTGAGCCCCACCGAATGCTCATCGTTCCCGACAGTCCCGGCAACTATTTTAACCGGTTGTTTTTTTACAAAGATCCGTATCTCGTCTTCACTCAGGGTTTCAGGTTCCGGAGGAATATCGAGCATTGAAGTATCTATGGAAAAGTCAACCCGTCCCTTTATCTCGACCCGGGTCCCTTCCGAGGGATGCATCACTTCGGAGTGGATAACCTCCACATCCTTGAGCCCCATCTTTTTACCCGCTTCAACTGCAGCATAGAAAGCAGTCCTCCTGTCTGTTGGGAAAAACATCGTTGTCTGCACAATACCATCGCCCTGCCACTCCATCTCCGGTATTAACTTTGAGGTATGCCGGAGTTCCGCAGTTTTTTCAAGCCGTACATGTACGTTGTCCTCCTCATCGAGTTCGTCTATAAATATGATTTTCTCCGGCTTTTCGAAGGTACAGCCGTCTATAAGGGAAGAAGGATCATCCTCTGACCCCTCACCTGCTTTGTCTGTGTACTGAGCGGTATTGTTGTATCCGAAGTGGGCAGTTACAGGAGCCATGTATTCCGGATCCCGTTTATACACCGTTCCGGCTCCGACACCGCCGTCTATCTTCCGGGCAATACCGTCGCCATTCCTCTGGGGATATTGGCCTGAATCAATAAAAAAACCGGCTTCCACCGCCTTGAAATATCCCCCTGCCTCAAGTATCTCTTCAAGAAAAAGGACAGCCCGTTCCTTAAGCTCCCTGACCGCAGCGGCCAACGTTCCGCCTTCACGCTTTATCTCCACCATTTCCTTAAGTCCGTCCATACCGGCAAACGCCTGCTTTGCCGTATCTGTTCCCTCAATATTGTAGATATGCCAGGGAACGTTTCTTCCTTCATCCGGGGTAATGGTGGACTGAATATCAGCTGACGTCAGCTCAGAAATAAGGAGATTCAGGGTATGGGTAACGGTAGCCTCTCTGGTGGAAGAGGTCATGTATTTGGTATTCTGCTGGGCCCTCATCCTGAATCCTGCAAAGAGTTCCCGCAGTGCTACTGCATAGGGAAGATCCATGCGAAGTGCAGGGGCAGGCGGGGCAGTAGGGGGAACGGTAGAGAGGCAGATATTACCTTTTTGTACTCCCGTTTTTACAGAAAACATACTGTTAATTCCATGTTGAACCATAAGCTCCGGCATAACCTTCCATGCCTGACGGGCGGTAGCATTGGCATTATGTGCACCGTCTATCTGGGCCATTCCCGCCCAGGAGATGATCCTCTTTGCCTCAGCAGCATCAACAAAACTCCGAACCATGTTAATATTTCGGTAAAGAACGTTGTACTGTGGGTCCTGGTGTACACCGTTTACCCCTTCCTCGGCAAACATCACCGCAATCTCAGGTCCGGAGACACCGCTGACATATGAGTGATAGTTGATCGGGCGCCCGACCTCATCTTCTATCATGTCCAGAGCTTTCCGCTGAGCCCTCACCTGCTTCCGGGTTATCGGTACACCGCCGACCCCCTGGGGAGTTCCTTCAATCAAACCTTCCATATGGCTTTGACCGGCAGTTCGTATTACCATCAAATGGTCAGCACCGTGCCAGGCTGCCATACGCATCCGCCGTATATCATCCTCAAAGCGCCCCGAAGCTATTTCGGTTGTAATGGAGCTTAAAGGCTGGGGATCAATATTGTTAAAGTAGTGTGCTGCCGGTAAAGGCACACTGTTCCGTAAATCTTCAGAAGTCTCTAAATATTCAAAGAGATCCCCTGCTTTAACCGCACCCTCTTTTTTACTGCTTTTCCTCCAGATCCAGTGGCGCCGGCGGGGACGGTAGTGTTCCAGATCCTCCAGAATCTTTTCTATATCAATCTTTTTATCCGGTTGTAGCTTTTCCATGATCACTTACCCTTGATCCGAATTTGTTTTTGCTTTAAAAAAAATATCCCCGGCCTTGTCCCACAGCTCTCCTGCACCAAGACGCTGCCCTGCCGTACGAATATCCAGGTTCTCTTCACGGGCAATCCTGTACACCACATGACCCGCCCCTTTGGCAATCAGATTATGATCAATTACATTCTTCACAATGGAATCTGCTTCAAGACTCGAGAACCCCATCCGCAACAACACAGACCGTTCCACCGAAGGGGTAGTATGGGTTCTTGCAAGCTCCACCAGGGGATCTACTACCTGCCCTAGAAGATCCCAAAACCTTTTTTCCAACTCTCCTTCGGACAGATCTTTTAGATGCTTTCTGCGGTGTTCAAAATCATCAATTCTTTCCATCAAGATATCTCCCATTCTTTAATCGCGGTTTCTACAAACTCTCTGCTGCTCTTTGACTCTTCCATCAGGAACATATAATCCCTTTCCGTAAGCTGAACCGAATTACCAGTCAGGTTCTTTATCAGGGATTTTCTCAAAGACTCCATATCCAAATCCTGTGTTTTTATAAGACCGGGAGAGGCGGGAATAATAATTGAGCTTCCCGGTATCTCATCTGCGGGATCTCCAATTTTAATGGCAACACCGTTCTCTCTGGCATAGGAGAGCTGTGGCTGGATATGTTTTCCTGCTCCTGTGTACTCAGTCTCCTGAACAACAACTGTTTCTTCCAGCCCCATCTCCCGGGCAATGGAAAATGCCGCTGCCAGGGATATATTCCCCGCAGGTCCCCGTTCCAACCCCTCCAGTCTGGCAAGAGCTTCGGTCATATAAAAAACCTCCCCCTGATTTACTGTAACGTATCTGTCCATGTACCGCAGAGGCCGTGCCGCAGACCGGGGAACATCGGAGCGGTCGGGGAGAGTGGCAAAGGGAATGCCGAATCCGGTATGACCGGTGGTAAATGACTTGCGGTTGAAATCATGATCACTTGCCATGTGAAGCCCTCTTAAATTAACACTTGCCCCGGTAACAATAGTCTTGTCCGCTCCTGCCTTTAACAGTCCCCGTGCAGTTCCTGTCAGGTTTCCGCCTCCGGCATTAGTGACTACCACCATATCGGGGTCTTTTCCGGTACATGCCCGCATCTGGGTACCTATCTCGTACCCCAGAGTTTCCACTCCGGCAATACCAAAGGGGGTATAAAGAGAAGCATTGAAATATCCCGTCTCCTCCAAAAGCTGCAGGAAAATATAAAACAGCTCAGGACCGACAGTCAGCTGGACAACCTCTGCTCCGAAAGCCTCGCACTTCCGAGCTTTTTCTATTATTTCCGGCTGCCCCTTTCCCCGGGAATCATAGCACTCCTGAACAATGATACAGTCGAGCCCATGCATTGCAGCCTGACTGGCAACAGCTGCTCCGTAATTCCCGCTGGTTGCGGCAATAACCCCTTTGTAGCCAAGTTTTTTTGCATGGTATACCGAAACCGCCGCCCGGCGGGCCTTGAAACTCCCCGAAGGATTTACCGCTTCATCCTTAAGGAAGATTCGAGCTCCTTTTCCGGGAGCTGAAAACTGACGGGTCAGGGCTGTAAGGTTTTTAAGCTCAATCAGGGGGGTACTTCCCACCGCCGAATCTCCCTGAATCTCCCTAATTTCATCCAGGGAATATCCTACTTCCAGCATCATTTTTTCATAGTCAAAGGAGATTTTCTTTTCTTCGAAACTGCCGTAATCTATTCCCAC
>QNBL01000270.1 GCA_003641695.1 Spirochaetota bacterium | reverse complement strand
AGGGAAAAATCTGTAGTGATAGATTTCCGGCTGGGGATGATCATGCGGCGGGTAGCTTGACCATTTACCAGGATGATTGATAACTTCTCCCATCACCATATTAGATAATGGATTGATTTCTCCGTCAAAAACAGTTCGTACAGACCGGATGGACGCTTCATTTAAAGTTCCTGCACCAAAGATATCTGTTCTTACATCATCTGGTGTATAAAGTTTTGCTCCAAAACTCTTTTCATTATCCACCTGCTCAACACAAATTTCACATTCAGAATCTGTCTTTATTGTAACTTGTGTATCTTTTGATACATGAAGCACGTAGGGAGCTTCATCAAAACATGAATTTCTGGTTACAGTGCTTGTAGTACCGTCCCATTCGAATGTTACCGTTCCTTTAATAAGCAACCATGCCCGTTCGCGACCAGGTTTTGAAATATTTTGATCTCCCACTCCCATTTTTAAAATACCAAAATCCAGAAGCAGTTCAGCGTGCTTGCCATGCTGTTCAGTTATAGCCGTAAACCCTGATTTAAATGACTTATCCTGCTTTAATACCATACATTCTCCTGTCAAAACCTCAACATTTCACCTGATTCAAAAGATTCCTTGCATTTATACGCGATTTCCGAAACTCTTGTTCCATCATGGGCTGTTACCTCAGGTTTCCGGCCCTCCTGAATGCAGTTAACAAACTCCTGGATCTCATTAACATAAGAATCTGCAAAACGTTCGATAAAATTTTCACTGCATTCCCTTCTTACACCATAATTATCCAGAATCTCAACATGGTTTTTCTGAGGTACCGAAGCAATTCTCAGTATCCCTTTTGTTCCAATAATTTCAGTCTCCACATTATATCCATGCGGAGCCGTTCTGCCTGCAAAGAGAAATACCATAGATTCATTTTCAAATTTCATGAGTGCAGATACATTATCACCATCATTGTACTGAGCAAACTCAGGATGAGCATAACATCCACCTATTGCATAAACTGTCTCCGGTTCTGAACCGGTAAACCATCTGGCCAAATCAATATCATGAACAGCCATATCAAGGAATTCACCTCCACTATGTCCCGCATACGCTATAGCCCCACCTATAAACTTCTCGGGATCCTGACCATAGGAGCGGAACATGATAATTCTGCCTATCTCCCCTGCATCAACTTTCTTTTTTGCATACAGATATGAAGGATCAAAGCGACGCATAAAACCAAGCATAAATACTTTATCTGAATATTTCCCAACAGCTGCCTCTGCTTCCCTGCATTCCCGCACAGTAACACCCAGTGGTTTCTCAGAAAAAACATGTTTACCTGCTTTTAAAGCAGCACTTATTTGTTCAGGATGTAGACCAGAGGGAGAAACAATCACAACTGCATCAAGTTCATCCAGTTTAAGCATCTCGTTAAAACTGGTAAATCTTTTTTCTACTCCAAGACGATCAGCTATGGTGTGCAACTTTTTTTCATCTTTTTCACAAAGGGCTGTCAACTCTGCACCATTAATCCTTTGTGAAATATTTTTTGCATGCTGTTCCCCAAGGCGACCAAGACCTACAGACCCGATTTTAATTTTTCTCAAAATTATTTCCTCGTCATATTTGATTAAACTTCCGGATTTGGAATCATCAGATCTCTTATAATATCAACAAGCTGAGTATAACCACCAATGAATCCCCGTAAAGTTCGCCGTGTTGCCCCAAAAGTATCAAAATCCTCTTTTTTTAGACCGTAAGGATCGTATGCTTTCTTAAAATCCTCAAATTTTCTTGAAAGTTCCTCAATCATGGCAGGATCTTCCGGAAGATCGGTTGTATTCTTTATTTTTACATCAGAAGCATTGTATCGAAGCTGCCATTTATAGGGAATGGTATGGATAATATTTCCTCCTATCAATTCCGACCAATGCAGCTGATTACGATAGGCTGCAGCCAGCATTCGTGTTTTGTATCCTCTTTCATGGTATATTTTTACTGCTTTCTTCATAGCTGCAACTCCAGCTCTGTCAAGATAGGACGGATCAATAATTATACCTTCCTTATCCGCAACAATTTTCAACCAGTCATCAAGTCTTCCAACCATCAGTGTACAGACAGGTGACATTTTTGATGTATCTTTTCCTTCTTTCTCTCTCTTTTCAAGAGCACGCTCTACTGCCTCACCAACAGCAACCGCCTGGGGAACCGTAAAACAAACAGTAGCATTTATACTTACTCCCTGATAGGTTGCCTCTTCGATAGCATCTATCCCCGCAGCAGTTGCAGGAATTTTTACCTGGATATTTGGCGCCAGCTTGCTGAATCTCACTGCCTGATCAGACATTTTTTTTGCATTCCGGTAAAATTTAGCATTTGTCTGGATAGAGATTCTTCCTTTAAGACCGCCTTCTCTCTCAAACACCGGATAGAGCAACTCCGCACCCTTGACTGCCATTTCCTCAATCAACTGCCAGGAAACTTCATCTTCATCGAACGTTGGGTTATCCCGTATAATTTCTTTAATCCTATCTTCCCAGAGATCGTATTCCTTTTTAAGTACATTCAAAACAATAACAGGATTTGTGGTTGCACCTACCGCACCATTGGGTATTGCATACTTAAGTTCAGACAGGGCACATGAATCATTCCAATAATCAGTATCTGTTGTCTCTGCCATTATTTGCAGGGGATATTTTTTAGTTGCCATTCTGACCTCCAACATAATTTATTTGTCTGATATTATGATATTCCAACAATTTCCTAATGTCAAGACTTTTTTGTCTGATATTATGATATTTATTATTGACCAGCAGGTTTTACCACGCTATTATCAGAATATGCCTATAAAAAAAATTAAACAGAAAACAATTGTTGAACAGGTAATGAGTAATATCAAAAATCTTATTGCCTCCGGAGCCTATAAACCAGGGGATAAAATTCCAACAGAGCATGCACTTGCAGAATTATTCGGAGTTGGGCGATCATCTATTCGAGAGGCAATCAAAATCTTCAACTACCTGGGGGTACTGGAATCCCGGGCGGCTATAGGAACTTTTGTACGTGAACGGTCCAGCATTTCTATAGAAGCTTTAACCTGGTCAATGTTACTTGGAGAGGATGAGCTTAATGAGATGATTGATTTGAGAGGTTCTATAGAAGTATGGGCAATGTTTAAATTGACTGATGAAATAGCAGCACAAAGCCCCTTGGGGAGTGAAATTGTTGAAAAATTGCAGAATATTGTGAAATCGATGGAGATCTCTTCTCTTAAAAGTGACAGAACTGCTCTGGTAGAAGCTGATTTTCAATTTCATAAATCCATTATTACCGGATGCAGGAATGAGCTTTTTTCCTCTATTTTTGAAACCCTTAAATCCTTTCTTTATGATGAAATTGATAAATCCCAGATGGACTACAAAGATTTGTCAAAAATACCTTCAGAACATAAAGATCTTATTGGTGCACTCCTTTCAGGTGATAAAGCCGTTGTTTATTCAACCTATAGTAATCATATTGTGAATATTAAAAAGAGGTTGGCCAACTATTAAAACTTTAACTATTACACCTGTGTTACTACGTTACTAAATTAAGAAAGCCTCCACTGCCGTATTACTCACGTAATGCTCCAGGTACCCAGGCTTTTTACAGAGAAGTAAGGATGAGGGCAAAAAAAAAGCCTGGCGACTTGCCTCGCACATGATGCTCGGCT
>QNBL01000269.1 GCA_003641695.1 Spirochaetota bacterium | reverse complement strand
GCTTTACTTCCAGATCCCCTGCATTTTCAAGGTAGTAATTCCCTCCAAGACCGGTTGTAATGACACCGTATTCGGTAAAATCATTGTTTATACTGAGTTTATTGTAAACTGAACCCTCAGAATATTCTTTAAAGTATTGCTGTTGATCCAGAAGATCACTCCAGTTTTTCCGGGAAAGCGATGGCAAAGCCATCCACCTAAGCCTGTCTTCAGCCTTTCCCTTATCCGGTTTTTGATTAGTATTCCTTCGTGTAATAGAGGATCGGGAGTGAGAAAGTCTGGTAACGAGTTTCAGCATAACTGGAATCTTAAACCGTTCGGATATTTCAAATGCATCCCGGGTCATATCGTAGACTTCCTGATGGTTTCTTGGCTCAAAACACATAATTCCTGCAAAATCAGCATAAAATCTGCTGTCCTGCTCATTCTGGGACGAATGCATACCGGGATCATCGCAGACAGCAACAACCAGCCCGCCATTTATATCCAGCAATGCGGAGTTAATAAAAGCATCAGCTGCAACATTCAGTCCTACATGCTTCATTGTCACAAGAGCCCGCTTCCCTGCATATGAAACCCCTACAGCACCTTCATAGGATGTTTTTTCATTGGAACACCAACGGGCAATAAGGTCGGGGTCATTTTCGCTGGAATACTTTTGAAGGTATTCAATAATCTCCGTAGACGGGGTGCCCGGATAACCATAGGCTACCGATAATCCTGCATCCACTGCTCCAAGAGCCAAAGCTTCATCACCCAATACCAGAACATCAGACATCTATTATCTCCTCTTATTTATTAAAACACTTTATACGTACTATATTCATTTGTCAAGCTATTTACCGTACAATATATGGTATATTAATGTATTTTCCAAATCATAGAACAGTTCAATCCACCGGGACAGCTGTTGTATCCTTGACTGTATTCAGGGAAAACAAGGTCTGTATTTTCCCGACACCCTTCAATTCCGCCAATTTTCCCAAAGCAAATTCTTTATAATGTTTTAAATCGGCTGTAACTATTTTGAGCAGGAAGTCTTTATCACCTGCAATATGGTGACATTCCAGAACCTCCGGCATCACCGTTATTTCACTAACGAATGTTTCAATTAAATTTGCATTATGTTCCAGCAATGTGATCTCAACAAAAGCAGTTATCTCTTTTCCGATTTTCTCTGGATCAACCAGAGCGACATACTTTCTAATTACCCCGGATTGCTCAAGTTTACGAACCCTTTCAAGGGTGCTTGCAGGAGCAAGTCCGACTTTCTTTGACAATTCGGAATTTGTAATAGATCCGTCATCCTGAATGATTCTCAGTATCTTTTTATTAATTTTATCAAGTTTTATCATTACACATCCTTCTTTTTTGAGTGTATAATAACTTTAACAGAGTGGCAAGAAAAATATGCCCCTACAGTGAAGGCCTACAGTGAAGGAGATAATTTGATTACTCTATATATGCATTTGATTCTTTCTTCCGTATTACTTTCTCTTTTCCTTGGATTTTATGCACTTCTTATTAATAGAAATTCTTTCCTTAACAGAATTTTTTTCCGTCTTTCTTTTATAATCTCGTTACTCTCTGTTACCTTCTATTTTCTCCCAAGATTCGTTTCGGTTAACACCGGTATTACACTTCTTAAGACTATGTCATTTACCTGGTTTTTCCTTCCTGTGCTTTTTTTTCAGTTTGTTTGCAGCCTAACCATACCTGATAATAAAAAGGTTAACACCGGTATTCATGTTCTTTATGTATTTCCAGCACTTCTTTATGTTACCAGTCTACTCCGGGATAAAGACAGCACTATCCTTTCCTTTTTGGGTTCAGGGTTAGTTACTTACCGGAAACTCAATTCTTATCCTTTCATAATCAGTCTCATTTATTGTATGGTAATAATTTCAGCAAGTCTCATCCTGCTCTATGGATGGAAAAGAAAAAACAGGGGGACAATACGGGAAAAACAAGCTGCAGTAATTATCACCAGCACTCTCATTATTTCCATTTTACTTCTGGTCTACAGAAAGATTTTTTACAGTTTGTTTGAAACATATCCTCCTCCCTTTCTTCCACTATTTCTTACTTTTTGGCTTTCAGCTATTGCCTTCGCCATCTTTAAATACCATCTTTTGGTTGAAGTCCCCAAGATTGTACAGGATGATCTGCTCAATCACGTTTCAGATTTAATTATGATTCTTGATCTTGATAATAAAATTGTCTTTGTCAACAATCAGACAATTGCTGTTTCAGGATATACATTCAGTGAACTGCGGCAGAAACACTACACCTATCTTTTTAAGAATAAAATTATTAAAGACAATACCTACATGAGCAATATCTTCATCACAAAAACCAATACGGAGATACCGGTTCGTATCTCAGCATTTTCCTATAAAAATAACAGAGGGAAACTGATTGGAAGAATAATTACAGCCGTTGATCAGCGGATTATGATGGTACTCCAGAATGAAATCGACCGGAAAGAAGCTTTGATGCTCAAACACAGGGAATCTGAAAAGAAATTTTCTGTAATTTTTAATTCAAGCCCCGTCGGTATGCTTCTTTTTGATATAAGATCAGGGAGCATTATCGATGTTAATAGAAAAGCTGCAATTGTTACCGGTTTTTCACATGAAGAATTAAAGGATATGTCTTTTATTATCAACAAACTTCTCATCAACAACAAAGACAACAGGGAACTTGTTCATCTATTAATTACTGATTCACCGGTGATTAATAGAAATGTAATTATAAATACGAAATGGGGTATAAGAAAGATAATACTTGCTTCCTTTGATCTGATAAACATAGCGGGGTTGAAGTATCTGCTGATTGCCGGTAGTGACATTACCGAATCAGTACGTTTAAAGGAACAGCTGATAACAACAAGAAAACTTGAATCCATAGGTATCCTTGCCGGCGGTATAGCTCATGACTTTAACAATATGCTGACCATAATCAACGGTAATCTGTCCCTTGCTCTGGCAGAATTGAAAGATCCTGACCAAAGGGAATATCTCGAAGATGCCCTGGAAGCCGCCAGAAATGCTTCTTCGTTAACGAGCCAGCTCCTCACCTTTTCCAAGGGAAAGGAGAACGTTTTTGAAGCAACTGACCTACATGAAATAATTAAACAGTCAGTAAAAATTGCACTTTCCGGCAAAAACACCTCAGCAAGCCTCTATCTTGATGCGAAAAGATATACCGTGTTAGGAGACAGGAATCAACTCAAGCAGGTTTTTATCAATCTGATCATCAATTCTGTTCAGGCATTGGATAATATCGGAGAGATAACTATTACCACAACAAATGACAGGGATGGTAATACAATTATTGTCTCAATAACTGATTTCGGGAAAGGGATTCCTGAGAGTAAGCTTTTCAAAATATTTGATCCCTTCTTTTCAACCAAATCCAAGGGAACTGGCCTTGGCCTATCCGTAGTATATTCCACAATTACCGATCATAATGGAACGATAGAAGCTGCCTCAACCAAAGAGGAAGGCACCACTTTTACTATTACCCTGCCGTTACAGAAACAGCCCGGATGGAGCAACCGCTGAATTATCAATATTTCTTAATTCTTCTTCAAGTGCTTTACACGTTTTTTTAAGCACAGGATGTATGTAATCAGGAATTAAATCATTCAGCGGGATTAATACAAAAAGCCTTTTTTCAATACCCGGATGCGGGAT
>QNBL01000268.1 GCA_003641695.1 Spirochaetota bacterium | reverse complement strand
CATGATATTTGTTTTTTCATGAACATAAACAAGCGGATTTTTCCTCAGGGAATAAGCAAGCTGATTGTATCCGACATCCACCGAATGAACGCCGGCTGCTCCTCTTTGAAGCAGTGCATCGGTAAATCCGCCGGTAGAACTTCCAGCATCGAGAAAAACCTTCCCTTCACATTTAATATTCCAACGGGAAAGAGCTTCCTCAAGCTTTAAGCCGCCTCTGGAAACAAATTTCTTTGTGATCAAGTCAATTATCACATCATTTTTAACATTAAATTTGGGATTAACTATCTTCTCTCCGTTTACCATGACCTCTCCGCACATGATATACCCCAAACTCTCGTTGGATGTCAAATCCGGAAATTCAGCTTTCATCTTTTCTAAAAGGGTCATGCTTAAACCAGCGATTTCTTCCTGAAACGTTCTATTGAAACTGTTTTTCCAGAGGACATTTCAATCTTTACCAGTACACCTGAAAGCACCGATGGATTATCCGATACTTCGATCTTTAATGGCATCTGGGTTAAAAATCTTCTTATCGATATGGCTGGATCACTTCCAATAACACTGAGCTCAGGTCCGCACATGCCAATATCAGTAATGTATCCGGTACCTCCCGGCAGGATTCTTTCATCAGCGGTCTGAATATGAGTGTGGGTCCCAACTAACAGAGATACCTTTCCGTCAAGATAGATCCCTAAAGCTTCCTTTTCCTCAGGAGATTCTGCATGAAAATCTACTACTACAAAATCGGCTTCGCTCTTCATTTTTTTCAGGAGGCTGCCGGCGGTTCTGAATGGGCAGTCTATAGAAGACATTCCGGATCTGCCCTGCAGGTTAAGGACGCCTACCCTTTTCCCCTTTACAGTAACAACGGTATAACCTTTTCCCGGTGTACCGGGGGGGTAGTTTGCCGGCCGGATCACAGGGACCCTGCTGTCTTCCAGCTGCGGCAGGATTTCACGCTGATGCCAGATATGATTGCCACTGGTTATTACATGCGCACCTGCAGAGAGAATCTGTCCAGCAATCTCAGGAGTTAAACCGAAACCATCTGCAGCATTCTCTCCATTTACAATAACAAGATCAGCCTTTTTTTCCTTGATAAGGTTTTTAAGACCAATAAAAACAGCTCTGAACCCCGGCTGCCCGTAGACATCACCGAGAATCAGAGCATGCAGGTTATCGAGCATACTCAACTACACGGGTTTCCCGTATAATGGTAACCTTGATACGTCCGGGATACCTCAGGTCTGACTCAATCTTCTTTGCAATCTCCTTTGCAAGAATCTTTGCCTTATCATCGTTGACCGAATCGTTGTTGACAATAATTCTAAGTTCTCTCCCTGCCTGAATAGCAAAGGCTTTTTCGACCCCTTCAAAGCTTTCAGAAATATTTTCAAGGTTCTCAAGCCGCTTTATGTAGTTATCAAGCGTTTCCCTTCTTGCTCCGGGTCTGGATGCGGAAATCGCATCTGCAATCTGTACAATCACTGATTCAATGCAGTTGGGTTCAACATCGTTATGATGGGAACTTATTGCATTAATAACCCTGGGATCCTCTCCAAGCTTTCTTGCCAACTCAGCACCAAGTTCAGCGTGGTTTGAGTCACCCTCCGTTTCAATTCCCTTACCAATATCATGCAGCAGACCGCCTCTTTTTGCAATCTCCCTGTCCGCACCAAGTTCAGCTGCAAGCATTCCGGATATTACAGCCACCTCTTTGGAATGGTTTAAAACATTCTGTCCGTAACTTGTACGATAATGAAGCCTGCCTATAGCCTGAATCCCTTCCTTGGGGATATTGTGCATCCCGAGGTCGAAGATAACCTTTTCACCTTCCTCGAAGATAATCTGGCTGATCTCCTTGGTCACCTTCTGAACCACTTCTTCAATTCGTGCCGGATGTATCCGCCCGTCCTGAATAAGTCTATCAAGAGCAACTCTGGCAATCTCTTTTCGTACCGAATCAAAACACGAAATCACAACAGCCTCAGGAGTATCGTCTATAATGATATCTACTCCTGTCAACGTTTCAAGGGTACGGATATTCCTTCCTTCCCTTCCGATAATACGTCCTTTCATTTCATCATTCGGAAGACTTACCGAACTTATCGAAACTCCAGAACTGACATCCGTCGCAATCCTTTGTATTGTTGTTACAATAATGTCTCTTGCTTTCTTTTCCGCTACAAGCTGTGCTTCAGCTTCTATCTTGTTAATAATAACCTGCGAGTCATGCCGTGCTTCGTTTTCCATAGACCTCATAATGAGGTCTTTTGCTTCTTCTTTGGTAATTCCGGCAACTTTTTCTAACTCTTTCTTCCAGTTCTCTTCCTCAGTAACAAGATACTTCTCTTTCTCTAGTACCTTTCTCTCTCGGTCTGTAAGCAGTGATTTTTGTCTTTCAAGCTCATTCTGCTTCTTTTCTAGATTTTCTTCCTTCTGCAGCAGCCTTCTTTCCATCCGCTGCAGTTCACCTCTATTCTCACGATATTCCCGTTCTTGTTGATTTCGCTCTTTCTGGAGCTGATCTCTTGCCTCTAAAAGCAGTTCTTTTTTCTTAGATTCTGCTTCTTTTATCGCTTCACGATTTAAACGCTCAACCCTCTGCTCTGTAGAAGAAAGCTGAAACCTGGCATATAGCCATCTTATAATCCAACCTAGAATCAAACCTGCGAGAGGAAGTGTTATAAAAAGTATAAAACGCATCTCTTCCTCCACAATCAGATCAGTCTAAATAATAGACGTTAACTTTTGCAATGTCAAGTTAAGGCTATTATTAAACTTAAAGTTAATAAATAAATTATATTATATGTTTTTGAGTATTTGGAGATATTCCATAATATCAGAATTGGTCTTTTTAAGGATAAATACCATGTATGCTTTCCTGGAATTCAGCACTGCCGGAAAGAAAAGTACCCCGTTTAGGTTTTTTGCTGCTTCTGTCCCAAAAAGATCCCCCAGTTCTTTTATACCACCTAAACCTTTGTTAACAAGAAGAATGTTATTTGAATCAAATACTACGTCAGCAAACTCAGAATTTGAAGGTATGTTGAATGCTTTGACTGTGTCCTCATTAAATCCAAGAGATTCAATCATCTTCCAATTACCACTGAGTTCGGTGACAATTCCCATAAAAACCGAATTTACCTTCCGGGACAATTTCATCATAGACTTCATGATACCTACTTCACCAGCATTGAACCTTGTACTAAAGCCATCAAAATTAAAACCATCTTTGCTAAGCAATTGTACTGATTTCTTGCTTAATCTCTCATTCTTGCTTGCTCCAGGCTCCCCGGTACCGGTTTCTCCCCCGAATAGTGAAGTTAGATCGACACTACTTATCCCAAGGTATGATCCTATTCCTGAATCTCGCCCCTGAGTTTCATCCAGGACAACAGAATGAACAAGTTCTTCCAAATCAGAATCTTTACTTTTTTTCTCTTCTTTATAAAGATCTTCTCGAATTTGATAAACTCCATCCTCATACCTAATGCTTTCCAGCTCTTCGTTTGATAAGTACAAATCGTTGTAGGATTTCAGTTCACACATCTTACTTTCTTCACAGTGTAATATCCGTTCAAGAAGCGGGATTGTTGACCCTGATTCTTCCAATTCTTCAAGTTCTTCCAATTCTTCAAGTTCTTCCAATTCTTCAAGTTCTTCCAATTCTTCAAGTTCTTCATCCTGCGTATT
>QNBL01000267.1 GCA_003641695.1 Spirochaetota bacterium | reverse complement strand
CCGCCTATAAGAGTAAGACTTGTTAGAATAGCCTCCCTTACATTCAGATGGGTCTCTTCTGCCAGCACAGATGCAAGAGAGGTTACCGATTCAGGATAAGAGGCTAAATCTCTGGCTGCCCAACACCTTGTTTCGGGATCTTTATCTTTCAATTGTTCGAGTAGTCCGGCAAGATTCCGTTCATTCTTCCGTTCTTTATGCAGTATATCCTGTTCTTCTTTATTTTTTATAAATCCCATGATCTACCCCTGTTACAGTATCCACCGTTTAATTTGTGCACCTACCTTGTAAGATGGTAGTGTAATAGATGCACCTTTGTGTGCAATAAGTTCTTTGGGCATTCCGAATACCACAGCGGTCTCCTCTGATTCAGCTATGGTTTTACCACCCTTCTTCTTTATCTCAGAAAAAGAGACAGCTCCATCATTTCCCATTCCGGTTAACATTACACCTACTATTTTTTCTGCCTTATAATGATCAAGAGCTGTTCGTCCCAGTAATTCAACCGAAGGATGCCAGTGAAACTCAGCCGATTCAGGTTTTGGCATAACAAATGACCTTCCGGATCTATCACCAAAAATTATATCTGTACCCCCTTTCCCAATATAAATATTACCATCCTGCAGTTCCATTGGTTTTGTAACCTCTGTTACAGTAAGATTGCATATACTATCAAGCCGTTTTGCAAAAGGACCAGTAAAAAACGGAGGCATATGCTGAGCAATAACTATAGGAGCCGGAAAGTTTACCGGTATTTCAGGAAGAATTCTATCCAATGTCGATGGCCCCCCTGTGGAAACACCTATAATAACAATTTTTCCCGATTCATTAGCATGAACAATTCTGTGCTGTAAAACTTTTCTTCTTTCTCCTTCACCACTCAATATATTTTCATGATGCTTCTTTTCTCTAACATTTGCCCTGGCAGCAATCTTTACCTTCCGCAGGATTTCTTTTTCGACTCTCTGGATTGTTCCTGATATTGTTCCATCCGGTTTTGCAACATAATCTATGGCGCCCAGAGCCAGGGCCTCAAAAGTTGCCATTGCTCCTTTTTCAGTCAGGGAAGAAACCATAACCACCGGGACTCTACGAGTCAGCATTATTTGGGACAACGCCGTAAGTCCATCCATTTCCGGCATATTAATATCCAGTGTTATTACATCCGGTTCAAATTCAAGATTCTCCTTTACAGCTTCTTCTCCGTTCCGGGCCAACCGTACTTCAAACCCTCCGTCTTTCTCAAAAAGCAGTGAGAGATGACGGCGCATAAGAGCCGAATCATCAACTATCAATATCTTCATATTCTAATACTCTCCGAATCTTTATCAAGATTTTTTAATAAAGACCTATCTTGTTCTTCTATCAGATACTCAGGATCTATAAGCTGTATCAGCCTCTTCTGTTTATCCAGATTCGCAACCCGTCCAAGGAGTTGTGATTGTTCATCTGACAATCTCGGAGCATTTTCTATATCGGATCCGGAAATCTTCAAAACTTCGGTAACTGAATCAACAATAAATCCCGTTTTTACTCCACCTACCATAAAAATCATTATACGTTGGTACTCATTTCGTTCAATAATAGACAAGCCAAGCCTTTTCCTCTGATCTATAACTGGTAGTACTGTTCCGCGTAGATTAATAACCCCTTCTATAAACTCAGGAGCTTTTGGAACTGATGTCAGGTTCTCTGGAATGCGTACTATTTCCTGAACACTTGCAATGGGTACACCGAATTCCACCTCTTCAAGCTTGAAAACAACAAATTGTTCTTCCTGATGCTTACTGGTTTTTTCATACAAAGTCCCTTCTTTTTCTTTGTTCATCTCTTTCACAGTCTCAAGAACCTCCTTTACTGATGAATTATGGAGTAGTCGTTCAGCGGAAATAACAGATACAAGTCTGGCTCCATTATCAATGCGGCAAATCTGACTTATATCATTCATCTTATTCTCATGAGATAAAATCTCAGGCAGGGGATCTATAAGGTTTTGAGGAATCCGCAAAACCTCGGATACTCCGTCAGTAATTATTCCCACAACAGTATGTCCGACATTTAAAACAACTATATGACTTCGATCATCAGCACTTCGTTCAGAAAGACAGAACAAACTCCGAAGGCTTATCAAAGGCAGGAATCTCTCCCTGAGTGTCATTATACCAATAACATGTTCAGGAACATTGGGGACATGAACTATGATTTCAGGGATTTCAACAATTTCCAGCACATTGTATATATCAATACCGTATTCCTGATTTTCAACACTAAAACTTACAAGCTGCATTATATCACGGCTTTTTTCATCAACTTCCTTTTCCACTGATTGGATTTCGGTAAATCCTTCATTATCTCCTGTAACGGTAAGTCCCGCAAATTCTTTTTCTACAATTCTGTTAAAATCGAGCATCATGACAAGAGGATACGCATCTATATCTCGTATTACTCCGGATACAAGATCGCCATCTATAGAGCTGTTAACTCCATCCACAGGCTCTATCCTGTCAGGCTCAACACTAATGACACTGACAACACGGTCAACAATAAAACCCTGAAGTTGACCTGCCGAAAGTACCAAAGCCCTTGTAGATTCATCGTTTTGTTTTTGTTCAAATCCCAATATATGACGAAGAGAAATAATTGGAAGAATACTTCCTCTTAGATTGATCAGACCTGTCAGAGAATCCGGAGCGAGGGGTACTTCTACAGTCTGTGGAACCCGAATAATTTCATGTACAGGCTTCAAATCTACGGCAAAAATTTCTTTTCCTACCTTAAAAACGACAAACTGACGACCTTCTGCACCCTCCACCGCAACAGTTTCGTCCATAAACTCTTCTGTCATTTAGTATCCCCTTTGATCATGTACTTTGCAGTTCATCAGCTATAGAAGCAATTTCTTCGACAGCCGATGCCAACTCTTCAGTTCCCTGAGCCTGCTGCTCGGCTGCACCGGCCGCCTGTTCAGCCGCTTTCTCAGCTTCCTGGGAGGCAGAGGATATCTGTTCCATACCTTTGCCGGCCTGGGTAATTGCAGCCGAAATTTCATCCGCTGCAAACAAAATCTCCTGCATTCCCTGTTCCACTTCAATGGTATCAGTATCGAGTTTTGCTATATTTGCTGTTGAAATTTTTGCTTCTTCAACAGATTCAATTTCACTCCTGATTATATCGGCAAGATCAGTGGATACAGCACCAATCTGATCCTGCACACTCCTTACCATATCTTTTATTCTGTCGGAATTCTCTGCAGAATCATTGGAGAGATTGGTAATGTCAGTTGAAACAACTGCAAAACCCTTACCATACTCACCTGCCCGGGCAGCCTCTATGGAACCGTTTACAGCAAGCATACTGGTTTTAATGGATACTGTGGTTATGGCATCGACAATCTTATCAATCTGCCTGGAAACATTTTCAAGTTCTTTTATCTGGGAGATACTCGTTTTTGTTGTTTCGACAGACTCGATTATCCCTGATATAAGCTCTTCCATCTCTTTTTTGTTTTCCTGGACAATTTTTCTCAGTTTGCCTATCTGATCGTTGCCCTTGGCACTACGTTCCTGAGCCAGTTCTAAACCGGATTGAATTTGTACAATTGCCGCATTGGATTCCTCGGTAGCAGAAGCTGCATCTCGAGCTCCCCTCTGTATCTGTCCCAGTGCCGTCATTATCTGGGCTGCAGCCCTGTTTATCTCCTGAATAGCAGATGAAAGTTCCTCGGCACTG
>QNBL01000266.1 GCA_003641695.1 Spirochaetota bacterium | reverse complement strand
AGTTATATTCTGGAAAGATGCAGGGAAGGCTTGAGGGAGGGGGTTCACAGCGAAATTTCAGAGCGGTGCGGAGGCAAGTTTGAACGTCTGGATATTACCGATGTGGTGGAGGCCTCCAACTCCGGAGACAGGTTCACCAGAAACATTTTTCTTGAAATCTCAAACTATATCGGAGAAAAACTTTCCGATGTTGCAAACATCCTTAATCCTGAACGTATTATCCTGAGGGGCAGTGTCATCGACAACAACAGCTTTCTTTTTGAGAACATAAACAGAATTGTAAAAGACAGAAGTTTGCCTGTCATTGCATCTTCAGTAGAACTTGTTTACACCAATGACAGATCGGACATCAGAATCCCCGGAGTCAGCAGCTATATCCTCATGAATTACTTCAGGCAATAATCCCCTTGCTCTTCCATCTTTTCGCCAGATACAGAAAGGGAGTATCAAGAAGAGCAACAACCCACTTCAAAAGATAGGTTGTGATCATAATCTGAACCAGCACCGGCCAGGGGAATACCCCGCTAAAAGCTATTAAGGTAAAAACAACTGTATCAATAAGCTGGCTGACCATTGTACTGAAGTTGTTTCTCATCCACAGATATTTATCCTCGGCGAACCTGCGCTTCCACATGTCATAGGCCCAAATATCGTGCAGCTGTGAAAGTCCGTAGGCGGTAAGGCTTCCCAGAGCAATCCGCGGCATAATACTGAAAATAGTCTGCAGACTGCTTTGGGCAAAGTCACTCTCATCGGGCATGAAGTAAAGTGCCAGATTCATGAGTACTGTCATAACTATCAAGGCAAAAAAACCAATCCCTACAGCTTTTTTAGCATCCTTCTTTCCGTAATTCTCGCTGAGTATGTCGGTGACAAGAAAACTTGTAGCATACACAATATTCCCCAGGGTTGCAGTGAGACCAAAAAGATGAATTGTCTTGGTAACCTGGATATTCGCGATCATGACAGCCAGGGGGACCCAAATGTACAGCCCTGTTTTCCCCCACACACGGTAGCTGAAAAGTATTGCAGAAAAATTAATCAGGAGCATTGCACCCCATAAAAGCTCATTCATTCGGTACTCCCTCCCAGTTTTTCGAGATTGGCCTCCACCTTCTCAAGTCTTTCTTTCAGACTCCGGATGCTTCTCTCTATACGCTGCTTTTCCTTCCGGAGCTCCTCCACAGGATCATCATGCACAGAAGTCACCGCGGGAAGAAACTCCCGCTTTACCGTATCAGGACTCCTGCCTCCCATGAGATCCTTTTCGGCTGCCTGCCTTTTTTCTGAGTCCCGTATTCGGAGCAGTGTTTCCATATTGTGATAACCGACAGCCGGATTGATTCCCTCGTTATAGATACGAATCAATTTCTTTGCCTCATTCCGGCCGAAGCCCAGTTCCCTGTCGGCGTAATCGTCAAAACTCATATCATATTTACGGCAAAGATTAAAGGCCTTAAGAAGAAGTTTTCCGAAATCCCTCATCAGTTTGCCGTTTTTGACAAGATAATTCTCTTTCAATTCCTTTGTCAGCTGCCTGAACTCATCTATTGTTTTGAATTTATTCCGGTAAATCCCCTTTCCTTCCGCTCTTTCCAAAAGACCATGAAGGATTGTCCAGAACTCCCTGGTATGGGCTCTGCGGGATACCGGTACCGGGGAGGTGGTGAAATGAACATGATGGGCAAACTCATGTATTCCGGTATAGAGCAGTGCGTTTTCATCTTCCGTATTCTTGTTATGAATAATAATCTGACGTATCTCCGGTTTGTAGAGTCCGTCCACTTTCAGGCTCTTTTTACCGGAGAAAATCAGATCAAAATCATCTACATCACTTTTTATTGAAAGAAGTAACCGCTTAAGCTGATCCTGATTCACGTAGGTTTAGTTCAGCGAGAGTGCGGAGAGGATACCTTCCACAAACTCATTGTTGCTGCTCAGTTCCTTCATCAGTTTATCCACTGCCCGCTTATGAGCCTGATCAGGGGTAAGCCCGCCGTCCTTAACCGGACTGCTTTCAAAACTGTACATGCTTTTTCCCTTTTTTACGAGAGTAATAACTGCACTTACCTGAGCCATATCCGGAGCGCCCTCCAAAACCTTGGGGAAATCAGTTATAACAAACTCTACCTCTATATACGGATCCCTGCCGCCCCTGGAATCAACCTTAAACGGGAGATCCTTTCTGGAAAAGAGGGAAAGAACCGCACCTGAAACCCCCGGAACATTCATATCTTCCGGCAGAAGCACCTTAAGCCCCATGGTGATTCCTTGAAGATCAACAATAATCTCTTTCTCCGGCACATCGGCTGACAGCTTCAAGGCTTCTTTATCCGGCCTTACAACAAGCTGATTCTTCCCCATTGCCAGAGAGGTATACTTTATTTCGCCGGAATAAGTCCCTTCAGGATCGGTAACAGCCGTTAAAATCTGCTTTCCCGTAGTTTTATCTACAACTTCCAGCGGTAGATTTCCAATTCTCGCGGAAACAGAGGAACTCATCTCCACAGAAAATTCAAGATTCGTCCCCACCGCAAGTTCCGCTGAAACAGGTTTCACCTTTGTATAGAGGGAATCAAGGTGTTCTTTCAGGAAAGATTCCACGATGTCAATCAAAGATCCCTTTTCCCCGTAAAAGACCGTTTCAAGCATACCTGGGTAGGGGGATTCCAGAATGAGATCTCTTGCTTTTACAAGCTGCTGAATCCGTGTCACCAGAGGTCTGTTGTAGTCATCCAGAACGGGAGCGAGAAAGTCTGTTATTCTTTTTATCAAGGCAGCCATCTCCTCCTTCTGCGTCCGTTCCCACAGTTCCCTGGAAAGTCTCATGTAAACCCAGGTTCCCGATGCTTTTGATGAATAGGTATCAACAGTTTCCACCCCCGTCAGACTTTGTTCAACCTCTGCGGATACCCTGTCCTCGGCATAGTTAAACGCGGTTCCCCCGGTCGTGCTCTCACGGGAAACAATATTCACCTCTTCATGTATCTTTGTTGATATTGCCGCAGCTATTGCCGACCGTGCCCGCTCCTCGGCGATCTTTCTGTCTTCAGCATCATTTCCGGTATTCGACGCACCAATTCCAATATAGTACGAATCATCCTGGGGGAATTCCCTGGTCCATACCGGACGCAGCGGATCATCCCCAGCGCCAACCGTCTTACCCGGGGCAGGAGCTGCGGTGCCGCCTCCTCCGGTTGTTGTACACGCTGAAATGAGAACCATGGCAATTAAACCTGGAATTAATACTCGTCGCATCGTTAATCTCCTTTTTCTTCTATTCCCTTTTTACACACCCCGAGAGAGTAATAGGTATTTCCGTCTCCGGTTCTCCACCGGGCCAGAATATAAAATCCCTTGATTATGGAAGAACTTACATCATAATGGGTTTCATCAAAAGCAGTTCCTCTTTGCATCTCCAGATCCATACGTTTGGATTTAACATTTATTGCTACCTGTCTTGATAAATTTGCAAGAACCTGGTCATCGGCTTTTTTAAGAGAATCAGTCAGATACCGGCTTCTTTCAACTACGCCGACACTTGCCAGCATCCCTTTGAACACAGGAATTTCCGTTATCCACCGGGGGGCGGCTTTATTCAATGGAGCCACAGTCTCTCCCGCGGTTATGCCCAGGGTATAATCAGGATAGCTAACCAGCATATAGGTACCTTCGTTATCTCTGAAATGATACAGCACCGTTAGATCCTTCATTATCTTTCCAGCAAGGT
>QNBL01000265.1 GCA_003641695.1 Spirochaetota bacterium | reverse complement strand
CGCCCCAGGGAGGGCAGGTTCGGGGGATCTGAAGCTCTATCTTCGGTGCTGGATATGCTGGAATCCCTTTTCCCCGGTATTCCGGTAATTCTGGATTACAAGAGGGGGGATATTTCCCGCTCGTCATACAATTATGCGCAGGAAGGATTTGAGGCATGGAAGGCGGATGCGGTTACCGTATCCCCCTACATGGGTACCGATTCGGTGGAGCCGTTCTTAAAGAAGGCCGGGGAAAGGGCAGGAGGGGTTTATATACTGAACAGGACATCAAACCCCGGGGGATCGGAATTCCAGAATGTCTATATCTGTAAAGATGAGAAGCCCCTGTTTTCTCTTGTGGCGGAGAGAATCCTCTCAATGTCCGAAACGTATCCCGGAACGGGAGCTGTAACCGGGGCCACTTCTGTAGAGGAACTCGGGAATTTGTGCGGTTATTACGGTAAAGGAACTGTTCCTCTTCTTATTCCCGGTGTGGGAAGTCAGGGGGGAAGTATGGAGGATGTCGTAAGGATCCTGTCGGATACCGGGTATGATGCGTCCATTGTCAGAGTTAATGTCTCCAGCGGTATCACCCACCCCTGGGTAAAGGAGAATACTCCGGTTCCGGGCAGATGGACTGATGTCTGTATGGACAGATTTTTCTACTACCGCGATGCGGCGGCGGAGGTTATTGGATGAAAGGGAGAAGGGAAATCCTGGAGCTTCTGCTGAACAATTCAGTGGAAAATACCGGGGACAGAGGATTCTTTTTTGCAACCGTATCGGGAGTTGTTACTACAAATCCGGGGATGATAAGGCGGGTGGATGATGATGTGCCGGAGATAGGGCTTATTACCACAAAGAGTTTCCAGGTAAAGCCGAACCTGGGGAACCGGGAGCCTGTCGTTGCGGAAATAGAAGAGGGAAGTTTTGGGAATGCTGTGGGATTAAGGAACCCGGGGATGACAGAGGGGCTGAAGGGGCTGGAAAAAATGATGGAGGATGGGCCTCTTTCATCAATCCTGAACGTATCTGTTTCCGGAAACAGTGTGGAGGAATTTGTAGTCCTTGTTAAGCATTTTGAGAATATTGCGGATATTATCGAACTTAATCTCTCCTGTCCCCATGCCGCGGACGGTTACGGGATGGCCATAGGGAGGGATCCGGAGATAGTTTACATGTATCTCAAGGAGATAAGAAAGGTTACAGATACGCTCATTTTCCCAAAGCTCACTCCGAACGTGGATTCAATATCGGAGATTGCCCGTGCCGCTGCCGAGGGGGGAGCCGACGGTATTTCCGCCATAAATACCATGGGGCCTGAGTTATACATAGAGCCTGTATCCGGAATGCCGATCCTTACAAACAAGGTTGGAGGGATGTCCGGGAGGAGGATAAAAGAGACTGCTCTGGAAAAGGTGGCTGAGATACGCCGGGCAGTAGGTCCCTCTGTCCCCATAATCGGTATGGGGGGAGTGGAAACCGGAAGAGATGCGGTCAATATGATGAAAGCGGGGGCAAATACTGTCGGTATAGGCTCGCTTTTCGCTTCGGTTGAACCGGAGTTCTGGAAAGATTTTTTTACTGCTCTGAAAGATGATGCGGTAAACGGAACTGATACTGCCGGGGGATACAGAAAGAGGGGACGGCAGATGGAGTATGTCCCCTGCAGGGTAACGGGGATAACCGATATGCCGGGGGATGTCCGTCTTCTGAAGCTGGATGGCAGGATTGATTTTAAGGCCGGGCAGTTTGCCTTTCTGTTTATTCCCGGTATAGGGGAGAAGCCGTTTTCCGTAATGAGCGGAGCTCCCCCTGTTTTTCTTATCCGTAAACGGGGAGCGTTTACCTCTGAGGTTATGAGGCTGAAGGAGGGAGACCGGATTTTTGTCAGGGGGGTGTACGGGAAGGAGCCTCCCGTGACGGATAAACCATCCGTTGTTATTGCCGCCGGGGGAACCGGTATTGCCTCTGCCCTGAAGCTTGCGGAGGAATTCAGCGCTTTGGGGAAAAGGGTTCATGTCTATCATGGTATGAGTTCTTCAGGTCAGGAGGCAATGAAGGAGGAATTCCTTAAATACGGAGACTATATTGCTGTTCCCGACAACGGTGTCGCCGGGAGAGTTCTTGACGTAATAAACAGATTTATCCGGGAACCAGATCCTCTATCAGATACGGCGGAGAAGATTGAAGATCTAGCTCTGTATACAATAGGTCCCATGCCCTTTATGGAAAAGGCGGCAGGGGTATTTATGGATGCCGGCGGAGAATCCGGTGATATCTACCTTTCTATTGAAAAATCCGTGAGATGCGGTGTGGGGCTGTGCGGTGAATGTGAATGCTGCGGCCGTCTTACCTGCAGGGAGGGGACCTTTTTCAGCTGGAGGGAACTGAATGAGAATTGATCCTCACGTCCATCTGCGGGACTGGCCGGTACAGCGGCACAAGGAGACTCTGGAGCACGGTTTTGCCGTAGCGTGGAAGGAGGGGCTGAGCGGTGTATTCGAGATGCCCAATACGGATCCCGCTCTCGTATCAGAAAAGGTGATTCTTGAAAGGATGAAGATGGGAAGAGCGGCTTTGGATAAACTTTCCCTGCCTCTCTTCCATGGAATTATAGCGGGGCTGACCTCCCGGAAAGAACAGGTAGAAAAGATTGCGGATGTCTGGCGGCGCTACTTTCCCCGGGTGACAGGATTAAAAATGTTTGCAGGGCATTCCACAGGAAATATGGGGATTCCGGATCCGGAGGCTCAATTACATATCTACCGGACTCTGACAGATCTGAATTATACCGGGGTTCTTATGGTTCATTGTGAAAAGGAGAGTCTCCTGCGGCCGGAACTTTTTGATCCCGGGAAACCGGAGAGCCATCTTGAAGCAAGGCCGCCGGAGGCGGAGGTTGAATCCGTCAGGGATCAGATCCGCTGGGCCGGAGAGTCCGGATTTAAGGGGGTGCTTCATATCTGTCACGTATCCGTTCCGCAGAGCCTCACCCTTATTGAAAAGAGCAGAAACAGCCTTGGCGGCAGGCTGACCTGCGGAATAACTCCCCACCATGCGCTTCTGTCAGCGGATGATATGAAGGGGAAGGACGGTATTCTTCTTAAGGTGAATCCTCCCCTCAGGCTTGAGGGGATGCGGGGGGAGATGTTCAGAGCCCTTATGAACGGCAGGATAGACTGGATAGAGACTGATCACGCTCCCCACACGGAAACGGAAAAACGGGAAAAACATCTCTCCGGGCTTCCGGTTCTTCAGTTCTACGGATCGTTTATAAGAATTCTGAAGGATAACGGTATTGATGACGGACTTCTTGAAAAGCTGACATCCGGAAATATAGTAAAGGCTTTTAATCTTCCGGAGGATCTGTTTCCGGTTAATCCGGGGGCAGTGGGTATAAACCCTGAAGAGTACGGGTTTGACCCCTTCGGGAGTGTACGGCTAAAGAGGTATTAACAGTAATGATAACAGTATTAAAAATTTGCGTAACTGCTTATATTGACAGTAATTACATACACGTACATAGTTGCGGATAAAAGGGGGAGCAGGATATGGATGAGCAGAGTTTTCTTGTGCTTGCCGACGGGACGGTATTTCCGGGCAGGGGTTTCGGGGCGGAGGCGCCTTCGGCGGATGATCTGGGACCGGGAGCTGCCGATGATTTCGGCGAGGTTGTGTTTAATACCGGGATGAGCGGATACGTGGAGATCGTTACCGATCCCTCATACACGGGGCAGATAGTGGTAAT
>QNBL01000264.1 GCA_003641695.1 Spirochaetota bacterium | reverse complement strand
AGACTGTGCATCTTGTTAAAAATCATATGTTTAATTATACGCCGGAGTGGAGTGATGCTGCAGTCCGTAGATTTATCGCAAGAGTGGGAATTGACAGTCTTGATGATCTGTTTGCATTACGCGCAGCCGACCGGTTTGGCATGAAAAATAAAACTGCTGACAGTCCCCTCCTCTTTGAATTCAGGAAGAGAATTAACACCATTCTGGAAAATGAAAAGGCATTCTCCATAAAGGATTTAGATATCGATGGAAGTATTCTTCAAAGGGAGCTGAAGTTAAAAGCCGGTCCTGTTATCGGAACGATCCTCCATGAACTCTTTGAATCTGTACTTGATGATCCTGATCTAAACACACGGAAGAAACTGCTTGAAATTGCAGACAACTTTTTAAAACAGCACCTTGGTCACCGGTAAGTCATCTTATTTTCTTTACAGATGCAGATTCCCCGGAAAGCGCCTCATATGCGATGCTGGCAGCCTTCTGTTCAGCTTCCTTCTTGTTTTTACCACTTCCAGGACCGTAATTCTTTCCGTTTACATTTACCTCAATCCAGAACGTTCTATCGTGATCCGGGCCGGATTTTTTTACAAGATTATACTTTGGATATGTTTTATAATTCTTTTGGGAAAATTCCTGAATCAGTGTTTTATAATCTTTCCGGTGTTTATTTTCAATAACTTTTGTTATTTCCGGTACTATTAATTTGAGAATGAATTTTTTTGCACTCTGAAAACCTGAATCAATAAAGTAAGCACCGATTATTGCTTCCATACAATCAGCAAGAATAGCTTTCTTCTTTCTCCCTCCTGAGTACTCTTCACCCTTTCCTATTAAAATAAAATTGTCTATTTTCAATTCTCTGGCTACATCTGCAAGAGTATCTTCACTTACAACGAAAGATTTTATCCTTGCCAGATCCCCTTCGTTCTTGTCCTTAAGATTCAAATAGAGGTATTCACTTACCACAAGTCCGAGAACACTGTCGCCGAGAAATTCAAGTTTTTCATTATTATCGAAATTTTCTTTGCTTTCGTTTGCATAGGAGCGGTGAGAAAAAGCAAGGTTCAGGAAATCCAATTTCCTGAACCTGATACCTGCATTTTTTTCAAACAGTTGCAGTTCCTTTTTCCGCGCATTGTCAACAATAGGCGGATGGAGATTACGCAGGTTTTTAGCAAATGCCATGAAAGTTTTACTTTCCCTGAGATTTAAGGAATTCTACTGCATCACCAACAGTTTCAAATTCATTAGCTTTCTCATCGGGAATTGTTACTCCCATTTCCTCTTCAATCGCATACACGAGTTCATACGTGTCAAGACTATCAGCTCCAAGATCCTGTCGGAAAGAAGCCTCCATTGTGATTTTGTCTTCTTCCACTTCCAGTTTTTCAGCTATAAGCTTCTTTAACTTTTCAAAAAGTTCGTCCATAGGTTATCTGCTCCTATAAATTTTATTAGGCCATATCCTCGAGTTCAATCACCTGTTTTCCACGGTAGAAACCGCACTTCGGACAAACTCTGTGAGGAAGGACCTTGTTACCACATGTTGGGCATTCAACAAGTCCCGGAGTTGACAGCTTCATATTGGCTGCTCTCCGTGTTCTTGATCGAGCCTTTGAAGTCTTGTATTTTGGTACTGCCATCTTTTACATCCTTATACTACTACTCTTAAAGTCACATGAAGATACATTAAAAATGCTCTCAATGTCAACCTCTGCCGAGCTTATGTTTAAGCTCTGCAACAATTTCCGGAGGTACCATAGTGGAAATATCGCCATCAAATGAAGCAATTTCCTTTATGGCAGAAGACCTCAACACAAAATACTTCGGATCAGTCGGCATAAAAATCACTTCTACGTCAGGGTTCAGCTCCCTGTTAGTCATTGCCAGCTCGAATTCGTAACCAAAATCAACCAAAGCTCTAACACCGCGTATAATGACTTTCACATCCAGCTCCTGTGCAAAATTGACAACCAGATCATTACATAACCTGACCTCTACATTGTCATACTTTTTGACAAGATAACTGATCATTTCGTACCGTTCATCTGCAGTAAACATATATTTCTTGGTATCATTTACTGCGATTACAACGTACAGTTTCTCAAATATTCCAGATGCACGCTCTATCAGATTCATATGACCGTTTGTCGGCGGATCGAATGAACCTGGTAACATTGCCTTAATCATAGACTAATTTATACAACAACTTTGCAAATAGTCAAGTCCATTTATCGGGTACCGACCGAAAAGATGGATTTTTCTTTAAAAATGGTTTTGACAAATCCACCCTGACTGGCTACACTGTTGATGAAGGAGAACACTATTGAAAAGGTTATTATTAGTTTTCTTTGTTATAAACGTTATTATAGTTATCTCAGCGTGTAAAACTACTCCTGCTCCTCAAATACAGACGGAACAGCAGGATGTAATGGTAAAACCGGCAGAGCCGAAAACGGAACCGAAGACTATAACGCCTGAAAAGACCGATTCCGGTGAACAGAAAGCAGAAAAATCAGATTTTATACTTGATGAAGTTACCTACAAGCAGACTAAAGAGGATCTTGAAAAACTTATATCAGATCTTAATTCAATAATTGCGGCAAAAGATTACGACACCTGGCTTACCTATTTGACCAGAAAATACTTTGAATACTACAGTGATCCCGTAGTTCTGAAAGAGCAGTCAGAAAGCCCGCTCCTTAAGAAATACAATATTGTTCTGAGATCTCTCAAGGACTATTTCAATTACGTTGTGGTCGGAAGCAGGAAGAATGTCAGGCTTGACGAGATAAAAGCCATTGATAAGAACCATATTAAAGCTTACATGTACATTGATGACACCCCTGTTATTATTTATGAACTTGTAAAAGAAAACGGAGACTGGAAAATTACACGTTTTTAGACTATAGTTAGTCTATATATTTATTTTGGAGAAAAACATGAAAAAAAGACCATTAATTACTGCAATCCTGTTAATTTTGCTGGTTTTGCTGCCATTTAACGTTACTGCACAGAATAACAATAACAATGAAAAAACGGTAGAAGAACTTTTCCTGCAAAATATTCAGATGACTGTAATAGGAGAGCAAGCTGTTTCAAATAACAGAGATTCAAAACTTAAAGCACTTGATTATATAGAAGATCTCATAGCTTCCGGCAAAGCTAATTCCGGTGATTCTGATGTTCATGCAATCCTTGACTATCTTTCACTGACTGGAACAGGAGTAAAGTTTAAGGAAGCCGGACATGTAATCAACAATTTCCCTGAGGTTAGAAGAAGATCATGTGAACTGCTGGGAAAATTGGGAGGAGAAGGTGCAAAAGACACTCTTGTCAATATCCTTTTAACTGAAGATGAACCCATGGTGCTTTCTGAAGCTGCCTATGCCCTTGGCAAAATAGGCATCAACAAGAATAATCAGGTTTCACAGGCTCTTTCCTACGCATTACTGAATCAGAATATCCTCACTCCGGATAACAATTTTGCCTTTGCTGTTCTTTTGGCTTATGAAAAGCTTGCAAAAGCCAACGACGGACTAAACGATCCTGTTGTGCTTAAAGCCATAATAAGAATACAAAACGGTAATTACATAAAAGATGTAAAAAGAAAAGCCGAGGAGCTTATCAAGATTCTTTCTGATTATTAACTAGAGTACTAAAAAAGCTCCTCTTCAATAGAGGAGCTTTTAAAAAATTTAAGTTTACTTTTTTATCCGTTTGCTGATTCGTT
>QNBL01000263.1 GCA_003641695.1 Spirochaetota bacterium | reverse complement strand
TGGATAGCACGAGGAATAAGGGGACAGTCGAAGCCCGCGCTGCGGCAAGGGGCCACATTCCTGAAGTATCCGAGGTCCGGGAAAGGAAAATAAAGAAAGCACCAAAAAGTATACCCGAAAGCAGTCCTTGTTGTAATGAAAGCAATACGTGATCTTTTTTCTCTTCTTCCCTCTCCCAAGTCATAAGCATTATTGCGGGAAGTAACAGTGCCACACCTGCCCATGTTAAAAGTGGAGGCCTTTCCCCGGTCAGAAAACCGAAAAGTACCGGGAATGCTGCCCCCGTGAGAGCGGCAACCGGCGAAACAATAGATGCCATCCCTGTAGAAAGCCCTTCGAACAGGTAAAGCAACCCAAAAGCACCTGAAACACCCCCGGCCATTCCCCACAGAATATCCATAAAATCAACATTTTCTGCACCAATTATCGGAGCAGCTATAAGCACGGTGAAAAGACCGGCACCCTGTGCCCAAAATACCGTGGTAATTGCATGGTTTTTCTGTGTAGAAAAACCGCCAAGGAAGTCTGCGGTTCCAAAAGCGGCAGCGGCTATAAGTGCATAAAAAACAACCATTTGGAAATACTATCAGCCTGGATCGTTTTAAACAACACCAGTTACTCCCTGAACCGAAGCGTAAATAGAGGAACGAGAGTACTACAGAGCCATTCGATAGAGTGTTTCAAGATCTTTATCGGTATAACCATTTATGCCCCACAATCCGCAAAGGGTCCGGGCTTGCCGTACAAGTTCCGGGATATCCGGATTTTCTATCCCTGCTTCTGCAATACTTGAGGGACAACCCATGGACCGAATAAAATCAGCAAAGCGGCTTATAATGGTATCACATGCATTTGTGTCCGAAAGCCCTTCTATCTCATCCTCCATGTCCAGGATGTTCCTGCCGAATTGAAGGATACGGGGGATAATGGTTTCTTTCCTGTACCTGAGCCAGACGGGAAACAAAATAGCCAAACCGGCGCCATGAGCCACATCGTACAAGGCGCTTAAAGGGTGCTCAAGCATATGGTTTGGAATAACAGCTCCCTCCACCCCTGCATTACATAATCCATTCCAGGCCAATGCTCCTGCCCACATGATAGAAGCTCTGGCATCCCAATCCTGAAGATTTACTTGAACCTTCTTGAAACCTTTTATCACAGCCTTGACCATCCCTTCCACAAACCCATCCTGTACAGGGGCAAAGGGATCGGTGGAGGTAAAGTATCCTTCCAGAAGGTGACTCATAATATCAAAGGAAGCATACGCAGTGTACTGAAGAGGAATGGTAAAGGTCAGAGAAGGATCCAGAAAAGCTACCCGCGGAACTATATGAGGTGACCGGGCACCGAATTTTTCAAGAGTATCCGGATTGGTAAGAACACTCACTTGATTAGTTTCTGACGAAGTTGCCGGGAGGGTTTGTACCGCAATAACAGGAAGTGCTTCCTTTATGGGGGCTTTATGCGAATAGAGATCCCAGAGAGAACCTTTGTAACAGGCTCCCGCTGCAATCGCTTTTGCTTCATCAATAACACTGCCGCCTCCTACAGCAAGAATGACCTCAATGTGTGCTTCGACTGCCATTTTCGCCCCGGCTTCAGCATGGGGAAGTTTAGGATTTGGTTCAACCCCGGAATATTCTATAAGAGAGATGCCGGCATCCCGGCAGAGAGCGGTAACTTTTTCGTACAGGCCGGTTGCCTTAATACTATTTTTACCGTAAACCAGAAGAACCTTTTTCCCATAGAGTCTTATGGTTGTACCCAGTTGGGATAGAATATCTTTACCAAAAATAACTTTTGTTGGTGAATAGAATTCGAAATTTTTCATATAACACTCTCCTTTTTTGAAGATTTATAGAGTATAACAAGCATTTTCCAGGGAGTAAATAATGAAAAACGATGGGGCAGATACCGTACAATCTCTACATCTATTTATTAATCTCGTTATTACCAAGAATCCCTGAATCTTCAAGATCCATCGTGCTCACATATTGTTTTCCCTCAAGCATCAAACTTCCGGCAACGATCCCCAAGAGGAATACCAGTGATACATAACGAAATAACCGGTAAGGATCTTCTGTCAATACTATCCTGCGCAGTCTGCCTTTCATAGTATTAAAATAATACCCGGGAATCGAAGCAGTCAAATTTTATCCGGATATGAAAGCTAAGATTTTCTTTGACTATCGTCTTCTTTGTGTTATATTGATCTCAATTAGGAGAGACTAATATGGCAAAAAAAATCAAAGTCGGTATTATTATCTGTGACAGATACAGGACATGCGCCGGAGGAAAGTGTTTTAGGGCCCTGGAAGAGAGAGCGGGTGCATTTTCAATCTACAAGCAGGATACGGATGTAACAGTTGCAGGATTTACAACCTGCGGAGGCTGCCCCGGAGGGAATATTGAATATGCCCCCGAGGAAATGAAGGCAAACGGGGTGGAAGTTATTCACCTTGCAACAGGATTTGTCGTAGGGTATCCTCCATGCCCCTACATTTCCCATTTTAAGGATTTTATCGAGAAAAAATACGGCATAAAAGTCATCGTGGGAACTCACCCCATACCGCAGAAATATTATGATACCCACATGAGCCTTGGGACATGGGAGACTGATGAATCAAAAAAATTGATTGAGCCCGTTCTTGCCGATGAGAAAACCCGGATGGATTATAACTAAAATGTACAAACATATATTCGGCCCTGTTCCTTCAAGACGCTTGGGGATGTCTCTTGGAATCGATCTTATTCCCCAGAAAGTATGTTCACTTAACTGTGTATACTGCGAATGCGGCAGAACGACAAATCTGACAGTTGAAAGAAAAGAATATGTAAGTATAGATGAAGTAAAATCTGAATTGTCAGAGTTTCTGACAGAGAATCCCCACCCTGACTACATAACGTTTTCAGGGGCAGGTGAACCGACATTAAACTCAGGGATAGGAGAAGTCCTCAATTTTATAAAGAAAGATTATCCGGAAATTCCGGCTGCCGTGCTGACAAACGGCACCCTGCTGTATGATTCGGAACTCAGAAAAGAGCTTCTGCCTGCGGATGTAGTGCTTCCGTCCCTCGATGCCGCAAACAGGGATTCATTCCTGAAGATAGACCGGCCGCACAAGGACCTGGATCTTTCCAAATATATACAGGGACTTGCGGATTTCAAAAAAGAGTTCAGCGGGGAAATATGGCTCGAAGTACTTATTCTTCCCGGATACAACGATGACAGGGAGAACCTTTTACTGTTAAAAGAGGCCTTTACAAAAATAAATCCGGATAGAATACAGATCAACACCCTGGACAGACCGGGAACAGTGGATAACCTGAGACCTGCAAACAAACTGGAACTTGAAAGTATAAAAAAACTGTGGGATATAGAAGGAGTGGAAATAATATCCCCTCCTGTGGAACGGGAAAACATTATTTCCTACAGGGATAACGTTGAAGCGGCAATTATGGAAACCATCAGCCGCCGTCCATGCACTCTATCCGATTTATCAGCAATCCTGGGAATACACATAAACGAAATAAATAAATACCTTGGAGTTCTAGACGAAGCGGGGAAAATTACGGCTGTCAGACAGGACAGGGGCGTTTTTTACAGTATCCTTAAATGATTCCGTTTATATAAAGAAATCCAAGAGTAACAGTTGCCGCTGTTCTTTTTCAGGCGGTATTGATCATTCCCTTGCCTGCGCTTTCATTATCAGGAGAAATTCAGAAAATTTTTGA
>QNBL01000262.1 GCA_003641695.1 Spirochaetota bacterium | reverse complement strand
TTCTCTTTCAGCAGCTATCTCTTTAAAGAAATCTTGATCAAGTACTTTAATGACAAATCTGCTGCCACGCATTTTAATCTCTGCAATATTTTTAGCTACCGGATGAACAAATATCAGATAATCATCGGATTGCCCGCCTCCAACAGTATAAACTGAACCATCTTTGAACCAGTGTATGTTTCTCATCCCGACAAGCCTGTTTTGGTTCTGTACAATCATCTCAATGGCTTTCTCATCAGGACCATGGGTATACTGTTTTCTCTCATGTTTCACAATCGCTTTGTCTGTGTGTGATGATCTGGTTGTATTACTACCTTTCCTTATGTCATCTTTCCTTTTTGTGTATTCGATTTTCTTCCGTTCCTCCGGTTCTCTTTGAACTCGGCTGCCTGTAACGGCATAGGATCTTCCGGAAAGATACTTTATTATGAATATCAGAATGAGTACAGCAGTCAGGATAATCACAACGTAAAAAAGGATCTTAAGAACTTTTGCCCAGTCCATACTCCCGCCAATACCGGACTCTTTAAGTATAAAAGAAATGCTGCCTGTTCTGGGATAGGGTCTGGTATCATCAGAGAAAACAAGCTCCAGCGGGATGGTATAGCTACCGGGAGACAGTTTTTCCGGAAGAGAAACCTCCGCTTCCAGGGTCTTTTCGGAATCAGCATCAACCTTAATAAATGCTTCCTTGGCAAGAATATTCTCATTTTTCCACATGATTTCTTTTAACCGGATCTGCACCGGTTCTCCGGAAAAGTTCTTTACAGTAAAAGGGAGTTCAAACGTATAGGAGACCTCACCAATATCATCGGGAAAAATTATCTGCGGTTCTCCAGTGGCTTTATGGCTTAAAACATTGTTATTAGTGTCATACTCAATTATTTTGGTATCAAGTTCAGTGGACAATTCTTTAAACAGATCAACACCTTCGGAGGATACCTTTGTACCGTTTGACCCGGTTCCCGTTGATCCGATGTCTTCGGCTAGAGGGAACCTGATCAGAGACACGTCCCAACCCTGCCGTTTCATGTTGTCAGTGATCTGCTTTATTTTGGCCTGAAGGTTGTTTTTATCAATAGAGGAATCTGATCCCGGAGGAGGATCGTGAATCCCGTCGGTAAGAATTATAACCTTTTTGAAGGTATCGGGAGAGAGTTTATTGGTATATGTATTCAGATATCCAAGGGCGGTTATCAAATCAGTATACTTACCCAGAGGCTGAAGGAGGAGAATCCTTGAAAGAATCTCCTCAATCTCTTTTTTACCCTTAATTTTCCTGGAAATTTCATATTCCGGAGTGTCCGCAAATGTCAGAAGATGGAATGTGTCCCCCACCTTAAGCTGATTCTTTATTATATCCTGGATCAGATAATCGACACTGCTGTCGAAGTATGAAAACATGCTTTCTGAAGTATCCAGTAAAATAACCGTATCAAATGTCTGTGCTGCAGGAGCGGTTAAAACAACTGATAACAGAATGAGTACAGTAAGGAGACTTTTTTTCATCTTAAACTCCCTTAAAAATCCAATGGATCTATTTTGTCTATTCGGTACCTGTAATCTCTTTCGTTTATTGTAAAAGAAACAGTTTCTCCTGCTTTATGATTCCACAGCTTGTTACCGAAAGGGGAGAGATACGAAATAATATTCTCTGAAGGATTGGATTCCCAGGGACCCATAAAACTGTACACTTCCTCTTTTTCAGTATTCACATTAAAAAGAGTAACCTTTGTACCGAATGAGATCCGGCTGGTATCAATTTCGTTGGCATTAAAAATGGTTGCCTTCTCCAGATCTTCTTTAAGTTTTCCGACTGTTATGTTAAGGAGCTCCTGTTTTTCCTTCCCGGCTTTGTACTCGGCATTCTCCTTGAGGTCCCCAAGTTCAATTGCTTCACCGATCTCCTTGGAGTTCAATGGTATCTCGACCTCGAGGATATGCTTAAGCTGCTTTTGCTTTTCTTCGTAACTGTCTCTTGTTACGATAAGACCTCTTGAAACGGTTTCTTTTTCCTCTCCTCCGAAGAACTTGAATTTCGGGAACCGTTCCATAATCTTTGACTTCATATCCAGTTTTAACGAAGGATCAAGATCCTTTATATCGTTGATCAGTGAAAAGATCCTGTTTACAGAATCTTCTTCCGAAGTTTCCACAAAGTTAAGGAGCACCTTTTCCTTGAAGAGAATAGTCTGAATCTGTTTGTTTATTTTTCTGTTAAAGCTTACTTCTCTTCTGTTGTTGATCTCCCTGAATGAAATTTCAAGAAGTTTAATAAGACTAATCAGCACCTTTTCGAAAGGGATCCCAAATTCTGTACTCCAGGCTTCCTCTTCGGTATTCCTGACAAGCCATATAACAGCCTCCCGTTTGTCTTTGTACTTTTCAATAATATTATGATACAGGGATTTAAGAATCTCCTGCTTCCCGTTCTTTACAAGCTCATCAATGATATACTGGTTCAGGTAATAGGGAAAGAGTTTAGAAAAATATTCAGGCCACTGATCAGTTGTTTCCTTGATATTGATAAGCAGATCTTTTTTGAGATCCGGGTCATCAAGTTTTGAAAAAAGAGTCTCTATATCGTCAATCCCTTCAAAAAGTTCATCAAAGGTTATATTCAATTTGGGATCGAGAAAAGGATACTTTTCCACAACCTGTCCGGTAAGAAGGTAACTTGCCATTACAAACTCATTGACAGCACTGTAGGATCTCAAAAAACCGGTAAAGTAATTAAATAGTTCGCTGAAATATTCCGACTCAGGATCGCTGCTTTCAAGAAAATCTTTAAAGATGGAAAGCCTGCCAAAAAAGGTTTTCTCAGCCCTGAATCTATTGAAGCTCTTTTCCTCCAAAGTTATAGGTGTATCCCTGATCACAAACTGATCAACCTGATCAGGGAGATTACCAAAGGTGGGATCTTCCTTAAGATTCTTCCTGGCTTCCACACTCCACGATGCCCATTCGCCTGCCGTCAGAATAGAAGGAACAAGCTCTGCCTTTATCTGCTTCATGTTTGCAGAGTTGTTATGACTCTTTATTACTACCTTTAAAGCCCATGGAATATCCTTTTTAATCTTCTCCTTAAGTTTATCTTTGGGCCAAATACTCTTAAGAACCCAAATATGGTCCTTTTCAAGACTGGCAAGGGCACTGACCGCCATCTTGAGACTCATCTCGTGATTACGTTTCCTTGCAAAATCTATAATAATACTGTTTCCCGTAATCTCCCGGATTCTTCCAATCCCCCAGCTTCTGTGCCAGACAAAGTTCCCATTGTCAAAGGATATATGCTTCTCAAAATCAGCAATAGCCTCATGAACATTCCTCCACGACTGATTCAGGTTGGAAAGGCGGATATATTCGTCAAGGTGACTGTGTCCGCTGTATTTGTTTTTAAAACACTCGGTAATCTCTTTTCTTGCTACCACGTTCTTGGGATCATACGTAAGAATCCTTTTCAAAACAAAAATACTCTTGTCCCAACTTTCCAGAGATTTCAGTTTATCATAATAAGCTTCGAGAAGCTGAGTTGCCCTTTCGGAACTGTGAACCCTGGAAACCTTCCGTTCGATCTGGAAAAAGAAATCAGTTTCTTCAGGGATATATTCCACAAGTTTCAGCCACATATCCTTTTCATTGGAAAAGAGTTTTTTATTTATGTATCGGTGAATGGCTCTCTTGTAGTATTCTACAGCAGTATCGATATCCCCCTCTTTCTCTTTTATCTCAGCAAGAAATCTT
>QNBL01000261.1 GCA_003641695.1 Spirochaetota bacterium | reverse complement strand
TGAGTCCCGAATACAAGAAAGTAAAAGAATCCCAACCAATACATCTGTACTGGGGGCGATTCATTATTGATATAATCTTGAGAGAATTTCACGTCAGCTTTTCGGTAAAGCATCAGTAGTTATTATAACTGATGAAGTGGAAAAAACTTTTGCACCCATCGGGAAAGAAAAGAAAAGCTTTTTTACATTTATCCCAAAGTTCAGAAATAGTAAAAAAAAGATCCGGATCAGGATTATGTATCCGGATGGAAATATTGTTATTCTTGAGAACAACCCGCCCCTATTGGAAGATTCCGTGGTTCGGCAAATCATGTCAACTCAAAACCGGCAATATACACCAATTGACTTCAGATATATTACCGAAAGAAAGAAGAGAGTCGATAACCTGAATTACAGGGCTCCGAATCATTATTGCAGGACGGTATTTGAAATAGCGGTAAGTTTGACTCCGGAGGAGAGAAGCATATTTGCCCTTACAGGAATAACGGAACTGCGCAAGATAATTGAACTTGCGGAAAGGCCGTAACGAGGACGGAACCGAAAACCGCCAAGGTAATTTGGAATGATAACTGAATCAGTTACCCAGTAATATTTGCACCTGAATTTCAACTTTTATCATTTCTTCCGCTGTCAGCGAAGCTATTTTGTCAGGAATAAGGCGGCGTTTGTCTATAGCCCTGATCTGATCACAGAGAAGATCCGAATCAGCTGACAATCTGCCGCGTTTGCTTATTCTTAATCTCAAGGGATAAGTGTTGTCAATAAGGTTTGTGGTCAGAGGAATTACGATCACTGTTGAGTGTTCCGTTTCATTTAACAGATCAGTCTGAATAACAAGAACGGGACGGGTCTTACCGGGTTCGGCACCTTTTGAAGGATGTAACCCGGCTAAATAGATAGAGCCTCTGTTAAACATTTTCCAGCCCGTCGTTAACCGCGGTTTCAAAATCCTTAACAGTGTCAGTATTGGCTTTTCTTACTTTTTCAGAGGCATTCCGGATATTTGCCTTCAGTTTTTCTCTGTACAGATGTCTTTCATATTCCGATACGGATCTGCGTATAAATTCACTCTTTGTAATCTGAAGTTCTTTAGACAGCCTGGTTAGTTTATCAAAAAAGGCAGAATCCGCCTTCAAAGTCACAGTCCTCATCACAAACCTCCCGGTACTTTAATACTTAAAAAGGTAATACCAATATACTGCTTTTATGGCATGCTGTCAAATTCCGGAAACGTAAAAACTCTGCCAAAACCGGTACTCCTGCCCCGGCGCGCGGTTTGAAATTATACTATTTTAAAGTTGTACTTGAAATATGTATAAAAAGATACTACAATGTAAATATGATAAAGAGGGATTTGTCAGCGGCTATTCTCAGAGAATCCAAAGAACTTCCGGTTGTGACCATTACCGGTCCCAGACAGTCCGGGAAAACAACTCTCGTAAAAGCACTGTTTCCTGATTATAACTATGCCAATCTTGAGAACTTCTCTTTGGAAGACTCACCAAATTTACAGTATAATGTTTTAATAACGAATTTGAGAGGTAATGGTAATTATGTGCGATACCTTTGTCTGTACAGGCAGTGCGACTGAAGACGGATCGGTAATATTCGGCAAGAACAGCGTTTTGACTTCTGGATTTTTACGCTATTTTCTGTATAATCGTGAATTTTGTGATATTTTTAATAATATAAGATTCCTGCGTGGAAGATACTACTCTGTATCAATTGGAAAAGAGAGCTTACTAACTCTTATAGCAGAAGCTGAAGCAGCGGAATAGGTTTTCAACTCTAACGTAATAGAAAACAGTGCACTTACCCTTGAAAAAACAGAAAAAATACTTCTTCAAATTGATTTGGCCAGATGTGTCTCCGGCAGGGAAATTTTTGAAGCCAAAAATCTTGCACAGGTCGTTTCCTATACTGACAATAAGGCAAAAGAAAAGGATCTGACGCTCGATATAATATTATTTCTCCATAAAATCCTGATTTCCATGTATTATTGCTAATTTGTAGATTTGTATTCCATAAATTATTGACAATTTATGGAATTATATCTATTTGGGAGGATATTTTAAAGAAAGGAAAGGTTTTTGTTCTTTACGGACCCAGAAGGGTAGGTAAAACAACTCTTTTAAACAGCTTCCTGAAAAAAACAAACCTTAAATATAAACTCTCTTCCGGAGACAATATAAAAATACAGCAGCTGTTTCAGTCTCAGAATTTTGAGGATCTTCTGGATTACTCGGAGGGGTACGAACTTATTGCCATTGATGAAGCCCAGGAGATTGCAAATATAGGTAAAGGTCTTAAAATATTGGTTGACCTTAATCCTGATCTGAAAATAATTGCGACAGGATCATCATCCTTTGAACTTTCCAGTAAAATAGGAGAGCCTTTGACAGGCAGAAAAGTTACACGTATTCTTTTCCCTGTATCCCAGATCGAATTAAGAAATATCTACAATAGATATGAACTAAAAGAACAGCTGGAGAATATACTTATATACGGATCTTATCCGGAAGTTGTGACAACTAAAGATAAATCCGGTAAAAGAGAGCTGCTTGATGAGCTTGTACAATCATACTTGCTTAAAGATATTCTATCTCATGGGAATATCAGGCGGTCAAGTGTTATTTACAATCTACTTAAAATGCTGGCTTTTCAAATAGGATCGGAGTTTTCCTGTAATGAACTGTCCAATAATTTGGGAATTGATACCAAAACGGTCCAGCGTTATATTGATCTGCTTGAAAAAACATTTGTAATAATATCTCTGAAAGGGTTCAGCAGAAATCTTCGTAAAGAAATAAACAAGAAGCATAAATATTATTTTTGGGATACAGGCATTCGAAATGCGGTGATTTCACAGTTTAACAGTATTGACTTACGGAATGATATAGGACAATTGTGGGAAAACTTCATTATTGTCGAGCACTTAAAAAAGAATTTCTCCCGGAAGGGCTTTAACAATTTTTATTTTTGGCGGACTTATGACAGGCAGGAGATCGATTTGGTGGAGGAGCGGGACGGACAGCTTACCGGCTATGAAATAAAATGGTCACCAAACAAGAAACATAAAGAGCCTAAAGACTGGAAGAGATCCTATCCCGGTGCGCGGTTTGAGGTTATAAACAACAGCAACTATCTTGATTTTATCCTGTAGTGACATTGCTCCGTCCCTTAATCCGCGGAAAAGGGTTTAACCTTATACAATTTTAAAGTTGTACTTGAAATATGTATAAAGTGTAACTATAATACAAATATGATAAAGAGAGATTTATCAGCGGTCATTCTCAGGGAATCAGGAGAACTTCCAGTCGTGACCATTACCGGACCCAGGCAGTCCGGTAAAACTACTCTCGTAAAGGCGCTGTTTCCTGATTATAATTATGCCAACCTTGAAAACCCTGAAATACGGTCCCTGGCATCCGGTGATCCGAAAACATTTTTCAGGCGGTTTAAACTGCCTGTTGTTATTGATGAAGTGCAGCGGTTTCCGGAACTGCTGTCCTGGATACAGATATATGCGGATGAAGGAGTGCCGAATGGGAGTTTTATCCTTACCGGAAGCCACCAACTGCAGCTCCATAATGCCATCAGTCAATCCCTTGCAGGGAGAACCTCCGTATTAACTCTACTTCCGCTATCTGTTAGTGAGCTGAGGGAATATGGAGTCAATCTATCAAAAGAAGAATTTATGCATAAAGGATTTCTTCCGCGGATACATGGTGAACAGACAGGTGTGCTTTCAACCT
>QNBL01000260.1 GCA_003641695.1 Spirochaetota bacterium | reverse complement strand
GCATTATTCTTTTAACCGCTGCAATAGTATCCATACTCCTGCTTGGACTCTTCATTAACTATATTACCTTTCCCCTGCGTAACATTGTAGAGGTTATGAGAGAGATAATAGCCGAGAATGACTTGAGCAAAAGAGTTCCTGTAATGTACAAAGATGAAATAGGAGAACTGGGGCATACCTTTAATCTCATGAGTTCGGAACTGGAAAGAGCCTATAATAAAGTAAAAAACTATGCATACAAGGCTGTAGTAGCAGAAAAGGATGAAAAGAAGATAAGAAAAATCTTCCAAAAGTACGTTCCTCACGACGCAATCGGACAGTTTTTCAATTCTCCTGATGACATGCTGAAGGGTAAGTCCAGGGAACTAGCCATTCTGTTTTCGGATATCAGAGGATTTACCACTATCTCTGAAAACATGCATCCGGAGATGGTGGTAGAATCGCTGAATCAATACTTCAGCGATATGGTTGACATCATTGTGGATCATAAGGGAATTGTTGACAAGTACATGGGTGATGCAATCATGTCTTTCTTCGGGGCTCCGGTAAAGCATAAAAACGATTCACTTCTTGCAGTTCAGTCAGCCCTTGAGATGCTTGAAACTTTAAAAGAGTTTAACAAACGGCAGGCAGAAAAAAGCCGCCCTCCATTCAGAATCGGTATAGGCATTAACTACGGTCCGGTCACCGTGGGAAACATCGGATCTGAGAAAAAAATGCACTATACGGTCATTGGAGATATGGTAAACACGGCATCGAGACTGGAAGGGCTCACGAAGGTATACAAGCAACCTCTCATAGTGTCCGCTTCGGTTTACGAAAGGGTAAAAAAGGACTTTCCCTGTCTGTACATTGATAATGCTGCAATTAAGGGGAGAAAGCAGGGAATCCCCATCTACCCGGTACAAAAGTCCCTCAGCACTACCGAAAAAGAAGTGTATCAGGCATATTCAGAGGGAGCAAAGCTGTACTTTAGCTTTACTCCTGTATAGAATAAACTGCTTTGGTAAAAACAGAACCTCCTCAAAAAATACTGCTAATCGCCCCTCCTGCATCCCGGATAAGTGAGGCTTACCCCGCTTTGGCCAGACTTGCAGGAGCCTTAAAGGCACACAGTATCCCCTGTATGGTTCTGGACGGAAACCTTGAAGGGCTGATGTATCTTATAAACTCCCCCTCCGAAGGTAATGACACCGAAACAAAACGGGCTGAAAAAGGAAGAATCCAGACTCTTTCTCTCTTAACTTCACCAAAAGGTTATTCAAACTTTGATACCTACAAATCTCATATAAAAAGACTAAACAGACTTTTAACTAAAAGCAGCTTCAATAGAGGACATGAAATATCCATGGTCAACTATCAGGACAAAACCCTGCTTCCGGTAAGAAGCGGAGACCTGAAATATGCGGCACAGCATTTCACCGAAAATCCATTCTCTTCCTGGTTTAAAAAGAGAATCCCTGAAATTCTGGAAAAAGCAGAATCTGGTGGCATACCGGTTACACACATAGGGCTTTCAGTAACCTTCCTGAGCCAGGCGCTTGCAGCCTTTTCCATTTCAGGGTTTATCCGAAAGTTCTATCCGGAGTTGAATATTATCTGGGGCGGCGGACTGATAACATCATGGAAGGAAGCTGCAATTGACACCGGGTTGTTCCCTGACGAAGATATAGTAATAACAGGTGCCGGCGAAAAACCGCTTCTTGAACTATTCGGCATAGATACAAGGGAAAATTTTTATACCCCCGATTACAGTTTTGCCATACATAAAGGGTATATCGCCCCCGGGTTTATTCTTTCCTACAACACATCGGTAAGCTGTCCCTGGAAAAAATGTACCTTCTGCCCTGAAACCTACGAAGATAATCCGTATCTTCAGGAAGGGTACTCCAAAGCAGCCGGAGAACTTAAAATACTAGTCAGCAGGTACAACCCGGTTCTTATACACCTCACAGACAGCGAGATAAGCCCGTCCATGCTCAAAGCTCTTGCATCGGATCCTCCCGGTGCACCCTGGTACGGTTTCTGCCGTTTTACGAAAATTCTTACCGATTTCCACTTCTGCCGCACGCTTGCAGAATCAGGATGCAGGATGCTTAGCCTGGGACTGGAATCAGCGGATAAAGAGGTCTTGAAGGCAATGAACAAGGGAATAAATATAGATGAGATTCCCCTGATCCTGGAAAACCTCAAGAGCTGCGGGATAGGAACGTATGTTTACGTTCTCTTCGGAACCCCGACCGAAAGCAGAGACTCCGCTCTGCGTACCCGGGACTTTGTTGCCTCGCAGGCACGAAATATTGATTTCCTTAACGCAGCGGTTTTTAACCTTCCGGTTAAAAGTCCCCAGGCAGCTTTTCTTGATACCGGAGCGTTCTACGAGGGGGATTTATCACTTTATACCCGGTTTAATCATCCCAAAGGATGGAGCCGTAAAAATGTAAGAGTGTTCCTGAAAAATGATTTTTCTGCTGAACCGGAAATACGAAGAATCCTTAATAATGTGCCTCCGGTTTTTGATTCCAGCCATGCACCCTTTTTTGTATAAAGTGAGCTATTTTAACATCATGCCTATTTTGATCATCCTCATAGCCCGTGATGCTGCATCAACCAGAAGCTCCCGTGACCTTTCCATGGCCTCTTCCAGGCTCATGGCGTTGTTTACCGATCCCATAACCGCATCGATACCGTAATCGTAAACGGCATCAACTCCCTTTCCGATCCCCCCTACCAATACAAGAACGGGAATATCACGTTTTTTGGCCCGGCCTGCAATTCCAACAGGCACCTTACCGTAAATCGATTGGCCGTCAATCCTGCCCTCACCGGTAATAACCAGATCAACCCCTTCGAGGTGATCGTCAAAATCAACAAGATCCAGAATAATCTCAATTCCCGATTTCAGCTCTGCTCCACAGAAAGCCATTAACCCGAAGCCAAGCCCCCCGGCAGCACCGGTCCCCGGCACATCATCAATGGCAAGCCCCATATCCCGCTTTACAACCATGGAAAGTCTGCGGAGGTTCTCATCCAGAAGAGTTACATCTTCCGAAGCTGCCCCTTTCTGGGGGCCGTAAACGGCGCTTGCACCGTCAGGACCGTAGAGGGGATTCTTTACATCGCAGGCAACCCGGAACGTTACCGAAGCAAGCTCTGCAGTGACCTTCGATGTATCTATACTGTCCAGATGACTCAGTGAGCCTCCCCCTTCTGCAAGTTCACTGCCAGAAGCATCCAGAAACCGGTAACCGAGAGCACGGGCCATTCCCGTTCCGCCGTCGTTTGTTGCACTTCCTCCAATTCCAATGATTATCTCCCTGCAGCCCTTTTCTACAGCATCAAGGATCAGTTCACCGGTACCGCGGGTAGTAGTAACAAGCGGATTCCTCTTATCCAAAGGGACCAGCCCAAGTCCGGAGGCGGAGGCCATCTCTATTACACCAACACCTCCGGGAAGTATCCCGTATACCGCATTTACCTTATCTCCCAGAGGACCTATTACGCTTTTCTTTACAATCCTTCCGTTCTGCCCCTGAACGAGGGCATCGACCGTTCCCTCCCCTCCGTCAGCTACCGGAAGGTTTTCCACCTCTGCATCCGGAAATACCGTCCTGACTCCGGCTTCCATGGCGGAAGCCGCCTGCAGGCTTGTCATTGTCTCCTTGAATGAGTCGGGAGCTATAAGTATCTTCATAAAAACCCCTATACATGAAATAACCGGATAACAGATGCCATCCGGTTTAAATTATGCACTTTTTTTCTACTAATGTGTAGG
>QNBL01000259.1 GCA_003641695.1 Spirochaetota bacterium | reverse complement strand
CTGGAAAAATCAACGGTATCGATATGCCGGCCTTCCATTTTTGCTCCATACACCCAATAACCTGCTTTCTGAAGCTTTTCTATTGCCCTGCCAAGATTTATCTCCTGCACAACAGGGATAAAGACGTTTGCCCCTGCAGAAGTACGAGCCACAACATCGGTTTCTTTCACACTCCTGCGGGAAGGAACAACTACCATATCCACTCCAAACTGGGCGGCACTGCGAAGGACAGCTCCCAAATTATGAGGATCCGTCACACCGTCAAGAAGAACAACGAGTGAATCTCCATCCCCGGCTTCAAACAGGAAATCATCCAGTGATGCGATAGTCTGGTGTTTCTTTTCCCCTTCAAGTATGATTCCCTTTGTCTGATATCCTTCAGTGAGCCTAGCAAACTTTTTTTCGGAAATCTTTTTTACCGGAAACCCGTTTTTTTCCGCCAGATCGAGAATGCTGTTTATCCGGGAATTCTCCTTAGTGTGATAGATGACACCGTGACCCGAACCGGATCTGATAAACTCTTCAATGGCATGAAATCCTGTATAAAGCATTACCCCTCTTCTCCGAAGACCTTTACCTGATCAACATTTCCGTCATAATCCATATCTCTCTCATACTTTTCTATATATTTTCCTTCCTTGATATAAACCCATACGTCTATTTTCTGATCAAAGTTGGAGTCGATCTTCCGAAGCGTGATAATCCCGTCGGTAAAGTAATAGAAATCGTCCATAACCCCGTCATGATTGAAATCAATCATCTCCATTATCTTGTTCCCGTCCTCATCCTGCTTTTCCCGAAGATCGGCCTTCCCATCACCGTTACTGTCGTATGGCTCGCTTGGAGTTCCCTCTTCTATAGCATTGAAACTGTCAACCAGCTTTTTCACATCCACCTCCCGTCCTTCAGCTGCCGCTGACTGGAATCCGAGAGAGGTCATCATGACTGCCAATAATAACCACCGCACAAACATACTCCTGCTGTTTACGTAGATATTAACCACTATCGGAATAAAACGGTATTAAAAATAGGATAAATAAAAGGCATCACTGCATTAAGGGCAAGCCATGGATCAAAAAGCGGTATCCCGCCCCCTATGATTGAAGACGGGATATAATTACAGATTTGCAAGCGGTATGGGAGATGGGTTTGAAACAGGATTCTCCAGCTCGGCAAACTGCTTGAGCAAGGACTTTTCCCTGGAAGAAAGGCGTTTGGGTATTGTTACCCGCAGTTTGATGTACATGTCCCCCCGCTTATCTTTGTTATGAAGATAGGGAATACCTTCTCCTTTAAGCCGCAGTACTTTACCGTTCTGTGTTCCCGGCGGAATTTTAAGTTTGATCTTCTTTTCATCGATGGTCTCTACCTGGATCTCAGACCCAAGTGCAGCCTGAGTAAAAGAAATGGGGATAACACAGTATATATCCGCTCCATCCCGTTCAAAGTACTTATGGGGCTCAACGTTAATATACACATACAAGTCTCCTGCAGGACCACCGTTGGGTCCGGAATCACCCTGACCGGGGATATTGATCCTCTTCCCGGATTCTATGCCGGGAGGTATGGTCACCTTGATCTTCTGGTTTTTCTGAACCACTCCGGTTCCATGACAAACCTTACACGGGTTATCAATGACAAATCCATCACCGCCGCAGGTGGGACATGGTGAGGCGATTGAGAAAAAACCTGAGCTTCTCCTTACCTGCCCGCTGCCGCCACAGGTAGGACAAACCTTTCTGCCGCCTCCGGATTCAGCACCGCTGCCGTTGCATGAAGAACACGAAACGTGCCGGGAATAGCTGATTTGAACCTTGGAACCGAATACCGCATCCCTAAAGGGAATATTAAGATTGTATCTTAAATCGGATCCTCTGTTACGGGAAGCACTCCTTCTCCCCCCCCTGCGGCTTCCACCGCCGAAAAAGGAGTCGAATATGCCTCCAAAATCCCCGAAAATATCCTCAAAATCACGATAAACATTGGTGTAGTCATGTCCAGCGCCGCCCATACCTTCAACTCCGGCAAAACCGAACTGATCATAGGCCTGTCTCTTCTGACCGTCACTCAAGACCTCGTAAGCCTCGGTAGCTTCCTTAAACTTCTCCTCAGCTTCCTTGTTACCCTGGTTTTTGTCGGGGTGGTACTTTATTGCAAGTTTTCTATATGCTTTTTTTATATCGTCCTCTGATGCCCCTTTCGGGACACCAAGGACTTCGTAATAATCACGTTTTGCCAATTTGATTTCCTTTTAGTTGCTGGAATCATCATCATCGACAACTTCGTAGTCAACATCCTCTACGCTGCCGCTTTTTGGCTCCTCTCCTCCGGAAGGTGCTTCTCCACCCGCTGCAGCAGATGCAGCCCCAGGACCGGTACCGGGAGCACCCTGGGCACCTGTGTTCTTATACAGCTCCTCGGCAAGTTTATGAGAAGCCTGAGTCAAGGCCTCTTTTTTCGCCTTTACTTCTTCCACATTACCGGATTCAACAGCTTTCTTTAAGTCAGCTATTGCAGCCTCGATTTTCTGCTTCTCATCGGCAGGGAACTTGTCACCGAGATCCTTTAAGGATTTCTCGGTAGAATAGATAAGGGTATCCGCCTCATTCATGGTCTCAACTTTTTCTTTCTCTTTCCTGTCCTCTTCAGCATGAAGCTCTGCTTCCTTTACCATCTTCTCGATTTCATTTTCAGAGAGACCTGAAGATGACTCTATTCTTATCTTCTGCTCTTTTCCGGTTCCAAGATCCTTAGCGGATACATGAACAATTCCGTTGGCATCAATATCAAAGGTAACCTCAATCTGGGGCACTCCCCTCGGTGCAGCCGGGATTCCCACCAGATCGAACCTGCCAAGCGTTCTGTTCTGGGAAGCCATCTCTCTTTCTCCCTGCAGGACATGTACTGAAACAGCAGTCTGGTTGTCAGCTGCGGTGGAAAAGATCTGACTTTTCCTGGTAGGGATAGTGGTATTCCTCTCGATAAGCTTTGTAAATACGCCTCCAAGAGTCTCAATACCAAGGGAGAGGGGAGTAACATCAAGAAGAAGTACATCCTTAACGTCCCCTCCGAGGATTCCTCCCTGAATAGCAGCTCCCATGGCTACAACCTCATCGGGATTAACCCCCTTGTGAGGTTCCTTACCAAAAATCTCCTTGACTGCTTCCTGGACAGCGGGGATCCTGGTCGAACCACCTACAAGAACAACCTCGTCGATATCAGAAGCTGAAAGCCCTGCATCCTTCAAAGCTTTAATACAGGGGTCCTTCGTTCCTTCAACCAGCCCTCCCACCATCTGCTCAAACTTCGCTCTGGTAAGGGTATACTGAAGATGTTTTGGCCCGGTAGCATCCGCAGTTATAAAAGGCAGATTGACCTCAGTTGACTGGGTGCTGGAAAGCTCTATCTTTGCCTTTTCTGCAGCCTCCTTCAGCCGCTGAAGCGCCATCCTGTCCTGAGTCAGGTCAATTCCGTAATCATTCTTGAAACTTTCAACCAGCCAGTCAATAACCTTCTGATCAAAGTTGTCACCACCGAGGTGGGTATCTCCGTTAGTTGACTTAACTTCGAAAACACCATCTCCCAATTCCAGGATAGAGATATCAAAAGTACCTCCGCCAAGGTCGTATACAGCAATCTTTTCCTCTTTGTTATCCTTATTGAACCCGTATGCAAGAGAAGCTGCTGTAGGCTCATTTACAATTCTCTTTACTTCCAGACCTGCAATTTTCCCGGCATCCTTGGTTGCCTGCCGCTGAGCATCGTTAAAGTATGCAGGTACGGTAATTACTGCCTCAGT
>QNBL01000258.1 GCA_003641695.1 Spirochaetota bacterium | reverse complement strand
CGTCTTAAGGATAATATCGGTAACTACAACATTCAGAATTCAAGGAACTTCAACCTTCTTCCATATTCAATCAATGACTCTGCAGCTGCTCTTTACTATGACCAGAGGTCTGTAGCTCCGGGGAATCAGTTTAAAATTGTTATTGCCCTCGGGGCATTCACCGGTTCCTATTTTCAGGGGAATACGGAAGAGGAATCTACCTCTGAGATCAATAAACTGTATGTACAAACTGTTGAGACCCCTGATGATACAACAAACGTTGAAGCCTCTTTAAAGACCGATCTTATTGCGGCTGATGACCTTATTACAAAGATAGATGAAAAACTTAACTATCCTGAACAGGTTACCGCTGAGGAAATTAATCTTATTCAGCAGATTATTGATAATCTCAAACAGCGTAAAAAACTATACGAAAAGAGGTAGGCTTGTTTTAGTGGAGGGGAAACAGTTTCGTAAAGCAGTAAAACTCTATCAGCACAGAAAATACACCAAGGTTATCCAGATCCTGGAACCTCAGGTTTTCCGTTTTAGGGAAAGTTTTACTTTTTTTTATCTCCTCGGGATGTCATGTCTCCACGTTGGAGATATAGGCGGCGCCTATTCTTACCTTAACCGCGCCCATGATCTCAACGAAAAAGAGGTAAACACGCTCCTTGGACTTGCAGTTGTTTACCTGCGTAAGCATGATACTCAGAAAGCACTCAGTACCTGGTTCCTGGTTCTCGATGTAGATCCCGGTAATAAAACTGCACAGCGGGGACTTAATTTTCTTAAGAAATACTCTGAAACCGAAGACCTTCACCTCCTCTACGATGATCCAAAACTTCAGAAGATAATGCCATCCTTCAAATTCATACAGCATTCCTTCAGAAAGGTTCTTGTTTTTTTGATTATTGCAGCTGTTGTTGGTGGAGCTCTCTACGTTACTTACAGCAAATTGTTAATAAAAAAAGAGGTTAGTGTAAGAAAAGGGGTGGAAATCCTTGAACTTAATGCTTCCGTTAAGGCTAACAGCAAAGTTGATGAAAAATACCGCCTCACCGAAAAGGAACTGAAAAAACTTCTTGCAGATATCAGAGATAATTTTAATCATTTTGAAGATAACAGTGCCAGACTAAAGATTAATAAAATACTGTTATCAAATGCTGATATCAAAATAAAAAATCAGGTTAAACTTTTACGCGGATACCTGGAAGATCCCTCTTTTGCAACCCTCAAGACCAACTATAGTTACCGGGATTTTCTAAAAGAACCATTGCTCTATGAAAATTGTTATGTTATCTGGAAAGGAATGGTCAGCAACCTGGTCGTTACCGAAAATTCCATTACCTTTGATCTTCTTGTCGGATATGAAAACGGGAAAATCCTCGACGGCATTGTTCCGGTGATCCTGGATTTCGGAGTAAAGATAGATACCGCTCTCCCTGTAGAGGTACTGGGAAAGATAACCTTTAAAAACAGCAAACTCTTTTTACAGGGGATCTCAATTCATCAATTTGTCAAGGATCAGCAATGAGAGCAGTTGTTCAGAGAGTTTCATCGTGTACAGTACGGGTTGATACCGGAATAACCGGGTCGATAGAGAGGGGAATTCTTATTTACCTTGGGGTAGGAAATGATGATACTACGAAAGATCTCGATTATATAATCCGGAAAACAACTAATTTACGCATTTTCCCCGACCTGGAGGGAAAGATGAACCGCTCAGTTAAGGATATAAACGGAGAAATTCTGATTGTATCCCAATTTACCCTCTGTGCAGATACAAGAAAAGGTAACCGTCCCTCATACAACAATGCGGCACTCCCGGAGTTTGCCGAAAAGATGTACAATTCCTTTGTTAAAGAACTAAAGAAAACCGGGTTGAAGGTTGAAACCGGTCAGTTCCGGGCCTCCATGGAAGTGGATTATGTCAATGACGGTCCGGTAACCATTCTTATTGATTCAAAAAAGATATTTTAAACCTCTATTCAATTCTTGTCTTCTATTATAGAATAACCAGAGTTTTTTTTAATATTTTGAAGCACCAGTATATGCTTTACCGTTACTGATATATAGAGAGGTTAAAACATGGCGAAAAATGTAAGTTCAAACAATGGAAATGAAAAAGGTAAAGCCCTGGAAGCGGCAAAACTGCAGATCGAAAAACAGTTTGGAAAAGGTTCACTCATGAAACTCGGGGGAGGAGGAATGGACCTCAACATTGAAACCATTCCATCCGGTTCCATTCTTCTTGATTCCGCCCTGGGATTAGGAGGATATCCCAAGGGCAGGATAATTGAAATATACGGACCTGAATCTTCGGGAAAGACAACCCTCGCTCTTCATGCAATTGCGGAAAGCCAGAAGAATAACGGAATTGCGGCTTTTATTGATGCTGAGCATGCATTGGATCCTGTCTATGCTAAAAATCTCGGAGTAAACACCGATGAGCTTTGGGTATCACAACCAGATACCGGAGAACAGGCTCTTGAGATAGCAGAAGCCCTTATCCGCTCAGGAGCAGTCGATATAATTGTAATAGACTCTGTTGCAGCTCTTACTCCCCAGGCCGAAATTGATGGGGACATGGGTGACTCCCATATGGGACTTCAGGCACGTTTAATGAGTCAGGCTTTACGGAAACTGACTTCTACCATATCAAAATCCGGGACATGTCTTATTTTTATAAACCAGATACGGATGAAAATCGGTGTAATGTTCGGAAATCCTGAAACAACCACCGGCGGAAAGGCACTCAAATTCTACTCTTCCATCCGTCTTGAAGTGAGAAGGATCGAGACAATATCAAAAGGGAGTGAAGACGCACTTGGGAACAGGGTCAGAGTAAAAATTGTCAAAAACAAGGTTGCTCCTCCATTCAAGAAAGTTGAATTGGAGATCATCTTTGGTAAAGGTATCAGTGCTACCGCCAGCCTTCTTGATGCAGCACTTCAGTACAATCTTATTAACAAAAGCGGCAGCTGGTACTCTTTCGGTGAAGAAAGAATCGGCCAGGGTAGAGAAAATGCCAAACTTTTTCTTGAAAATAATCCTGATATTGCAAAAGAGATAGAGGACAAGGTGAGAAAGTTACTCTTCCCTGAACCGGAGAGTGAAGTGAAAGAAACCGTAAAGAAAAAAGTTAAGGAAAAGGGTGCAGAGAAAGAGGAAGCCGGTTTGTTTTAAAGGCTGTTGCTCTCTTTTAACTTTAAATATATAGTTTATTATCTACTTTACCTGACCGGAGCGTGCATTGAAAACTGCAAAGGAGGAATCAGCCAGATTTAAACTGGATACTTTTGAAGGTCCGCTTGATCTGTTGCTTTTTCTCATTAAGAAATCTGAAGTTAACATATACGATATACCTATATCCCAGATTACTGAACAGTATCTGGAATACATGGAGTATGCAGTAAAAGCCAATCTGGAGAATCTCACTGAGTTTTACCTTATGGCTTCGACGCTTCTTTATATCAAATCCAGAATGCTTCTTCCTGTGGAGGTCAATTTCAACGATGAGATCGAAGATCCCCGGCAGGAACTGGTGGAAAGGCTTATAGAGTATCAGAAGATAAAAAAATTCAGTGAACTTATGGCAATAAAAGAGGAAGAATCCGAATGGATCATAGAGAGAACCAAAGGACAGAGAGTTCTCCCTTTCCCGGAGGATGATAACCTTTGGGAGCAGATCGATGTCTGGGATCTCTTGAAGACTTTCTCAAGCATAATTTCTTCCCTTTCATCAGAGAGAATTATAGATCTGTATGAGGAAGTTTCAATAAACGAAAAAATAAGCCTTATACAGGAACTAATCGAAAGAAGGGG
>QNBL01000257.1 GCA_003641695.1 Spirochaetota bacterium | reverse complement strand
TAAAAGGATTCCAACCAAATAATAGAGATTAACACTGCCGACAATCTTTGAAAAAGCTAAATTGAGCTTCTGCAGCACTTCAATAAGTATGATTGCTGCAATAAATCCTGAATCACAAAAGTAGTTGTGCTTAAAATAATAGTGCCCTGAAAGATTCCTTTTACCAGCTGTTTGAATAGTATGTCTGATGAAAGCCTGGTATCTCTTCCGACAAGGATTTTTCTGCATCCCACGATTTCCGGTAAATAATCCCCTATCCTATAACAAGTTTCAGGAGTAAGTTCCGTTGGATATATTCCCCGTATGTCATTAGCTTTAAATATTCCCATCCTTTCAGCCTTGCTTTTGCAGGCATGTATTTAATACTTTTACCGACTCCCGAAGGTGTTTTTCACTCTCATTTCAAGGGATAGCGGGAAATCCCACTTCTCCCGTTTGCAGCGCTCAATTACGTTACTGAGCTCCAGATATCCCTCTCCAAGAGGATTATGAGTATCAGCAAGCTGATAATTATTATGAAGATGGGAAAGTTTTACATTTTCCAAGCCCAGTTCACCTATCAAGTAGGAGTGGTTGCGGCTAAAGTACATGGCATGCCCAAAATCGACGGTAAACTTAAGCTCTACTCCGTATTTACTTAGTTCGGCCTGTATATTCCTCTGAGCGTAGATAACCGGGATGAACAGTTGTATAAGGTAATTCCCATTTTACCTGCTGCTATTAACGATTCTTTAATTCGCCTTAAGGATTCCTGCCGCTCTTTCTCGTAGATTGAGCCAATGTTTAGACCGACAAAAGGAGTATGGAGAGAAAGTCCAATACCGAAATTTTCAGCTTTTTCCTTTATTTCATCGTACTTGCCCGATCCTTCTCTCAGACAAATGGGGGATTCAAACTTCAATTCAACCCATGACAACTCCAGCTCAGCAGCTAAATCGAGAAAACCGGAATAGTCTCCAGGATATTTCTGGAAACAAACAGCTCCGACACACACAGAATGGTCCATTTATATTTCTCCCTGAACACTCTTATCCGCAAAATCAATGTAATAAAATTTCTTGCGCATCTGGTTTAACTCGGAGAGGGCAAGAACAGCTTTATCTCCCAACTTCCCGGCAACTCCATTAATTATGGCATTATTTATTGCTATGGGAACAACCTGGGAATGAAATCTTCCGGCGGGACCTCTTTCTGCATGAAGTACAATGCTGGCTTTTTTAATTAATGGGGGCAAAATTGAATCAGTTATAAGAAGCACAGAAACTCCTTTATCTTCTGCAACATTCATTAAACGCCTAAAATCTATTGTTGATTTATAAAAATGATAATCAATAATAAGATCGTCTTTATTTATGCTCAATAATTTCTCAAATAAGTTTTTCCCTGAAACAGATTGCTGAACAACCTTAAGTTTAAACCGTGCAAGGCGGAAAGTTAAATGATTGGCAAGACATTCATTCCCCCCATTTCCAAAAATGTAAACATTGTTTGCCTTAAGGATCGCATCTACAGCTCTCATAAGACTCCCTCGATCAATGGTAGAGACAGCGCTTTTTAAAAGTTGTATTTCCGATTCAACAATTTGAGCAAAGTTAAAAGGATCATCAGGCAGTGCTTCGATTGATCGTTTCATACGCTCACCGGGAGTCAAATAGTCTCTATAATACTTTACAAGGTCTTTTTTTAATTCAGGAAATCCTTTATGCCCCAAGTTTTGTGCAAACCGGACAATCGTTGCTTCACTAACTTCAAGTACGTTTGAAAGCCGTGTAATAGAAAGAAAAACCACCTCATCAAAATGCTGAATAATATAATCGGCTATTTTTTTCTGCTGTTTGGGAAGATCATCATATTTTTGCAGGATTTTATTGTAACTATCCGATTGGCGAATCATAAGGACCTCCAAATGAAAATTTTCTTTCATTATACTGACACAATTTTCACCTGTCAACAATATTTGTAAGTTTTTATTCTTTTAATTTTTCACTTGAAAGTTTTATTTCATTTAAATAGACTATATTTATGGATACAATCTTGGATACCCTTCAGGGCAGAGCATTTCATCTTCCGGAAGAAACCTACAGTTTTCTATCAGGAAGATACGAGGAATTAATTTCTATACCCGTTAATAAAACCTCACTAAAAGGAACTCATCCAGAGACTCTCGGAAAACTTATTACGCTGCATAGAGAACAGTTTAGCACAGATGAGTATACAGAAAGCAGAATCAAGAACCCTACTTCAGGAACTATTGATCATCTTCATGCTGAAATTGCTGCTGATTATGCTTTACGCTTAGGGCAAAGAAGCCATCTGTCTGTAAACGCCCTTACTCTTTTGCAAACTGCAGCACACTTGCACGATATAGACCGGTCATTTCCCTCCAGAATGATAAAAGGTGAAGAACGCCTCCGCCATGATCCTGAAGGATACCAGCAATTCAAAAAGAAACATGCTGCAAACTCCTCAGAAATAGCGAAAACCCTTACCCTGAAAATCCTTAAAATTGACTGCCTGGCGGGGGACTGTACGTATGAAAAAACCACCATGGATAGCGGGCATATGGATATTGATTCTTTGATTAATTTAAAAAGCAAGCTCAATCCATCCCGAACTATTGCCAGCCATATTAGCCATATGAACCTTGGCTATAAAAAGCTTAAAAGAATATAACAATTATCATAATACTCTACAGACTAAAAATTATCTCTTCATTCTCAAGACTCAGAGTAAGTGTTGACAATGCATATTCAGAAAATTTTCTAAGACACTTAAATACACAGATGGGTTTCCAAAGTATTTTACTGACCTTGGTCATGGCCGTTCTGGTTAACTGGTAAAATAGCAAACACAGACATTATGATACTTTCACTATATCACTTGTATCATACATATTATCAGCAGCCGCATGATTTTCTTATTACAAGTTTCGTTGCAACAATGGATTTTGCCGGATGCAGATCCGGGTTTTCGATAAGATCAAGAATTCTTGAAATGGTTATTCTTCCCATTTCTTCCAGAAAAGAGTGTACGGTAGTTAACGGAGGGTATGACAGAGATGCCCAGGCTATATCGTCGAATCCAACAACAGCAATATCGTCCGGAACTTTCATTCCCAGCTGTCTAGCTTCATCTAGAACACCTATAGCAGTTGGATCATTTACTGCTACAACTGCAGTTATGTCTCTGTATTTACCCTTAATTGCACTTCTGAAAAAATCTTTTCCCGTATCAATGGTTGTATCGGGCATATGAACAATCCGGCTTGTAAGTCCTGCTTCTTCCAGTGCGTCGATATATCCTGCCATCCGTTCGTTATTTGTATACCATCCTTCGGGACCGGTTAAAAGGAGTATTTTTTTGTGACCGTGTTCGAGGAGGTGCTTTGTTATACTGTAGACACCCTTTCTGTTTTGACAGACCACACAGTCTACTTCAGTCTGCTGCAGCTCGTTACCGAAGAGTACCACCGGGAGACCTGTATTCTTTAAATCCAGTATAAATTTGGGTTTTATGGCAGGTCCCCTTATAATAAATCCATCTACTCTGTTTTCTTTCAGCATTAATAAATCACCGGGATTCTCCATTTCCCTGTCATCAAGAGACATGGTGATGGTATGGTATCCTCTGTTTCTTAAACCTGTCTCTATATAAACAATGGAGCGCTGAAAATAATCAGCAGAACATAATCTTTCTTCTCTCCTTTTCGAAATAAGTGCTACATTCCTGGTTTTTGAAGTCTTCAGGCTTCGTGGAGAACTGTTTGAAGCGTAATTATATTTTTTCAGGAGATTTAGGACTCTTTTCCGTGTTTTGATCCCGACACCCGGTTTGTCGTTTAAAACACGGG
>QNBL01000256.1 GCA_003641695.1 Spirochaetota bacterium | reverse complement strand
TCCTCCGGTAAGTAGCCGTCACTTTTTTTATTTTCATTAAGCCAGTTATCAATTACCGGTTTTGCCTGTGCCCGAAGTCTGACCGCATTGTTTTGTATTAAGAATTTTTTTGTATCAACAAAAATCCCATAACTGAAAAGTGAGAGTAATGTCACAAGCAGCAGAAAATGCAGCAGGGAAAGTCTTGTCTTCAGGGAAATTTTCATAAGGCTATTCCTCTTCGCTCTGGAGCGAATAACCGCTTCCGTAAACAGTGCGTATAAGACGCGGAGGTTTATCCTGAATTTTATCTCTTAAATGACTGATATGCACATCCACAATATTGGTGGCTCCGGAAAAATCATAACCAAAAATACGGTTAAGTAATGTTTCCCTTGTAAATACTCTTTTAGGATGCCGCATGAAAAGTTCTAATAACGAAAACTCTGTGGGGGTAAGATGTACAGGCTTCCCGTTCCTTTTCACTTCCATGCTTGTGGTATTAAGGGTAATATCTTCTATTTCCAGCAGAGCTGTCTCGGACTTATGCCCCGCTCTGCGTAATAGAGCACGAATACGGGCAACTAATTCTTCAAAGCTGAAAGGTTTTGTAATATAATCATCCGCACCTGTATCAAGCCCTGAAACTTTGTCCTCGACACTTGTTTTTGCGGTGAGCATTATAACCGGCACAATGCTGCCTTTCGCTCTGAGCTTTTTACATATTTTTATGCCATCGATATCAGGAAGCATCAGATCAAGAATAATAAGGTCAGGAGTTCCTTTCTCCGCAAGTTCCAGTCCCCTTTTCCCCTCCGGAGCTATTAAAACATCGTACCCTTCATACTTTAATCCGGTACGCAGGAATTCAATTATAGTAGGCTCATCTTCTATTACTAATATCCGGGCTATTTTTACCGCCATACTTGATACTATACCAGTATGTTCCATTATTTTAAAGTGGAACGAAGATTCCGGACACCTTCCATATATAATCTTGTCCTCTCTTTGCAAATTGAGCGGGGGGGGGAGCCGTCCCCCGCTAAAAATAATAGCAGTAACCAGAAATTTGATTCCTTTTAATTTTGTTATTACAATTTAAAGTGGAGGCTGGACCATGATAAACAAGATACTGGTAGGTGTAGACGGTTCCGGGGACAGTTTTAACGCTTTCAAGAGTGCCTGTGAACTGGCGGAAACCTTGAGTGCTGCCATGGAAGTGATATTTGTGGTGGATACAAGAAAAACCGAAATGCCCTATATGTATACAAATACGTTCAACGACATTTCGTACGAAAAGATATACATCCCGCCGGATCCTGAAATGGTGTCATTCTATACTAAAATGAAGGAAGATTTGAGAAAATTCGGGGGGAACTGTATTGCAAAGTGCAGAGAGTACAAGTGTTACCCGGAAATACAAAAAGAGATGGCAATTCTTGAGGGGGTTCCACAGGATATCCTTCTGGAAAGGGTTAGGGGAGAGAGTTTGATTGTGATTGGACGCCATGGAGAGAACGGGAAATTTCATTCCAGTGTACTGGGATCTACTACCGAAGAGTTGATCCGCAGATCAGGAGTACCCGTTCTGGTAGTAGAAAACCCGGTGAAATCGATCAAGGATATGGCATATTGCCATTCCCCGGGGGCTTCGACGGAGCATACCCTCGATTTTCTGCTTGATAACTTTAACAGAAGGACGGTTCATTTAACAGTTATTCATCAAAAGAAACATGAAATACCTGCAAGGATCCTGGAGTCGTTCCTCGGTAATATAACGAGGATTACTGTTGAGCATGAGAGTGGAATGGCTGCTGAATTGGAAAAGCACAGCTTTGATGCTGTTGTAACGGGTGTTCATGGAAAGCATAAGCTGACCGACTTTATTGTTGGAACCACTGCTGTTCATCTGGTCCGGAAAAGCAGGGTTCCATTGTTTATTGTTAATTAAACAGTTGCAAAATAGTCCATTCTTATTTATTCTATAGCAAAGGGAGTTGAGATGGCAGAAATTGAAGACAAAAAGCTCCAGCTGGTTACATTCCAACTCGGCGAAGAGCTCTACGGTATTGATATTATGACAGTCGAGGGTATTGTAAGGGTTGCAGAAACCCGGGCAATCCCGAATGCACCGGCTTATGTGGATGGAATTTTCAACTTGAGGGGGGAGATTATTCCTATTATCAGCCTCCACAAACGGTTCCATCTGCAGCGTCCGGAATTGAATGAAGAGGATGAGCTCTTAAGCGGGTTTGTGATACTGAGAATAAGCGGAATGAAACTCGGGATTATTATTGATAAAGTGTCCAGGGTTGTTACGGTTGATGTAAACAAGATGCAGCAGCCTCCGCAGATGCTCTCAGGCATTGGCGCGGAGTACATCCAGGGTGTTTTCAGCAGGGATGACGGTTATCTTATTATTTTGAATATAGACAGGCTTTTTGATCCCAAAGAACTCCAGAAACTAGACTCAATCAGCAGATAGTACGGATACACGATGATACCGGTTTTTAAACCCTCAATTAAGCGGAAGGACATGGACAGTGTTTTGACCTGTCTTGTGTCTGATTTTATTGGCTACGGCGAAAAAACAAAGGAATTCCTCCATCTTTTAACCGGCTTTTTCGAAGCAGATCATGCTTACGGATTCCGGGATTATTCAAAGGGGATTGGTTTTGCCCTGGACAGTCTTGAGCTGGAGGAGGGGAGCAGGATTGTTGTATCTCCCCTTTCCCCCGCCTTCTATTTCACCGAAATTACTTCGAGGGGATTCGAGGTGCTGTATGCAGATATTACTCCTTCAGACGCCTGTATGGATCCTGCTGAGCTTCAGAAACTGATGGACCTTAAGCCGGCGGCGGTGCTGCTGCATTTCCCCCTGGGGAATATTCCGGATCTTGAAGAGTTGCGTGCTGTTGATCTACCGGTAATAGCTGATATTTCAACAGCCTTCGGAACCGACTATAAGGGGGTGCCTTTCAGCAGTTTTGCTGATATTCTGGTTCTTAATCTTGAAGCAGAGGGAATGATAACTGCCGGAGGCGGAGCGGCGGTTTTCTCAAGTACCAGAAAGTATTCTGCCATAATGAAAACGGCGGCGCAGGTGATCCCTGAAATATCTTTTCTTACCGATATTAATTCCTCCCTCGGGTTAATTCAATTTAACCAGAAGGAATCTTTCCTTGAGAAAAGGGAAGCTATTAAAGAGATCTTTATGGTATCTCTCATGAAGGGACGTCATAAAACTTTTTCTACAAAGGACGGTGTCCTTCAGATCCCGTTTTCTTTTCCGGTTTTACTTGAGGGGCATGTGCGGGAAGTGAGACAGTATGCCAGGAAGAGAGGTATACGAACTCATGCTGCATTTGAGGATTCAGCTTTGGCCAGATATCAATTGGACAGCTTCTCTTGTCTTAATGCGGGATCGATCCTGAAAAGGACCATACTTTTTCCACTGTATCCTCTGCTGAGCAAGAAGAATATCGAAATAATATCCAAAGTGCTTTCAACCCTTCCATGATCGGGGACGGAGAATAGTATGAAGCGGACTATCAAAAAAGTTATGCTGATTGTTAATATGCACAAAACAGATGCCTCCGAATTGACCAGGGAGATAGAGGAATATCTTGAAGGAAAAGGGATTGAGACTGTTGTTGTGGGGTTTTTAGGGAAACCTGAAAACCCGGATGTAAAGGATGTGGACTTTGTTTTTTCCCTTGGAGGCGACGGAACGGTACTTTATTGCGCCAGAATTGTTGAGAGTACCGGTATACCGATACTTGCATTAAACCTGGGTAACTTTGGTTTTATTACCGAGATTTCAAAGCATGAATGGAAATCAGCTTTCGAACGGTTCGAGAAAGGGGAGGCATGCCTTTCCAGAAGGATAATGCTCAAAGTGGTTGTTGAACGGGGGGGGAGAAAGATAGCCTCCTTCAAGGGGCTTAATGATGCTGTTATCAGCTCTGAGGGTA
>QNBL01000255.1 GCA_003641695.1 Spirochaetota bacterium | reverse complement strand
GAAAACAGGAAGGAGGAATAGAAATCTTTCCTCTCTTCGTCCGGGATAGACTCAATATCATTCCTGCGTATCTTGTAAACCGTCGTATCTCCCAAAGCAACAGCTGTTGACCGTACCGGACCCGGATTAAAGAATGTCTGCTTACCAAAGAAGGTTCCCGGAGAATGTTTGGCAAGAATTTTATACGCCCTGGATCCATAATATAACCGCTGCTCCACAGAACCGGATGTAACCAAGTAAAGAGAGCTGCCCTCATCACCGGTATTGATAATCACTTCCTTGTTTCTGTATTCCCGAACCTCGGAAACATCCTTTAATATTTTAACTTCTTCAGGAGCCAAATCTTTGCAAAGATCATTTTCTTCAAAAGGAACCGGTTGTGTTTTCCTGTAGTCTTTATCTTTGTACTCTTTCCTGAGAATCTGGTCCTCCGCATACTCCAGAGCTCTGGCAGTTGAGTTAAAAATCTTTATATCAATCTTTTTTTTACTTTCAATGGCAGCGAAAGCCTTCTTCATTTTCTTTCCAAAACCAAGACGTTTGTGAAGATGGCAAAATACTATCTCGGTGCCATTTTTCCGGGCGAGCTCAACGAGCTGCATCAACAACACCATCCCGCTCATATCGATGGAAAGAACCCGTCTGAAATGGAGTATGATAACATACCGTCCTTCCAGCCGTTTTCGTACTCTTCTAAAAAGCTGATCAGTTGTTGCAAAAAACAGATCCCCCTGAAGTTCCAGAAGGATGGCCTTTTCAGCATTTGCAGCAAGAATCTCCCGGTACTTTGAACTTCGCTTTCGTGGAGAGGGATATTCGAATATGTTGGTCTGACGCCGGATTAACGATCTCTTTATTTCCCGCCTGATAAAGGTAATAACCGCAAAGATCATTCCCAGAGCAACAGCTCTGGTTACATCAAGAACAATAGTTGCCACTATTACCAAAACCGCGTTTACTGCATCAATACGTGTTCTTTTATTTTTAAACCATACCAGAATATTGAGATTTATCATCTTGAGCCCAATGTAGATAATAACCCCGGAAAGAGCAGAAAGAGGAAGGAATGTGCCAATACCTCTTCCAAACAAAGTCATGAGAACAAGGATCCCGGCTGCAAAAACCGGACTCCACCTGCGGCCGCCAGCCATTGTATTGGCGAGTGTAGATCCTTTCGTTCCGCCGCCGCCGACACCTCCTGCAAATCCGATTATCATTTGGGCAATACCCTGAGCCGTAAGTTCTTTACCCGCATTGTGCCTTTCAGCCGTTTGAGTGTCAGCAACCAATGCTGTCAACAGGCAGTCAATCATTACAAGAACGGTAAGTGCAAGTGCAGATGTAATAATTATTTTCCATGGAAGCGTAAGAAAATTAATACCGTCGAATCGGTGGATCATAATATTCAAATCTATTTTCGGCAGCATGCCGATAACCCACTCAGGATCCGATGCGCCCCCGTTTACCGCAACTAAAACCGGATACATAATTATTCCCGCAATAAGACCTAATAGTGGAGCCGGAATCTTTTTAATAAATTTGTATCTATCGAAAATGAATACAACAACTATGGTAATTGCCGCCACTATAGCAGGGATATAGGCACCCCATCCCGCCATATTATTGACCGGAATCAACTGTTTTATCTGAGATTTAATCATCATAATCCCAATAGCTGAGATCATACTGGCAACAACCGGATACGGAATAAGTTTGATAAGCTCTCCGCCCTTAAGCAGACCGAAGAGTATCTGAAAAACACCGGTAAAAAACAGTACAGCACTTACAATAATAAGGAGTTCAGCTGGTGAATAATTCGGAGCCAGTTTTACCACCAGCCCTGACAGGAGGATGGTAACCGGTCCGTTGGGAGCACTTATCATGCCTATCGTCGCTCCGGCAATCCCGGAACTCAACAGAAGAATAACAGCACCGATCAACCCGGCCATTGCACCTTCGGAGGCACTCAATCCCATGGTTGTAAAGAGAAGGGCACTCAATCCTATTGTCTGGGGCAGTACTGCTACAGCCCCGGTCAATCCGCCTGTAAAATCGGAGATCAGACCGGAAGATATTTTATTTGCTTCATTACCAGTAATCTTGTTCATAAGAAGCCATAATAGCATTTATGCATAAAGAGTGTAAAGTTTTGCAGTACAAGTATTGTATCTTCTATCCTGACTGCTGTTGATTCCCGCAGCCAAATTAAATAAGGAGAGATAATTTACTGAAAAGAATTCTTGTAGAAGGATTTTAAGAGGTAAGATAACCCTTATGCTCCTGATTTACACCTTCCAGCAATTTATCTACAAGTTTTTCCCGTTTGCTTAAATTTTTATTCTATAACTTCTCTTTATATCTATGCTGTTTTTCTCCGGCTATAAAGCCATCCTGACCGTATAGTCTTTAATAATCCTTTTAACAATTTCCTGAACAATTTCAGGTTTTATTGTTTTTGTGATTCGTGCTTTTCCAGAATCACTCTTTTCAAAATGGATCATCCCGTCAAGTCCATGGGAACGCTGTAAAGATACAGTTCCCTGCTCAAATGTAAAAAAACCCGGATCAGCGAGTGCTATTACTGCAATGGGATCGTGGGGATTTGACCGGGAATCCTGCTCATCATCAACCTGAGCTATGATATTCCACCAGATTTCCAGCTCACGAGAGAGGATCTCGCCCAGCCCAAAGGGCATTCTGGCAAAATATTCTTTATGTTTTCGGGTAAACCAGACCTGCCCGGTAACATCAACATTCACCAAGGTCATATTGAAACCAACACTAAGAACAATATCTGATGCTCCAAGGTCACAAACTGTATTATATTCCCCATTATGATTTGAAATAATTTTCAACCATAATGGATTTTCCTCCGGATAGATAAGTCCCGCCATGAGGGTTAAATGCTTTATTCTTTTAGGAAATTCCGGATCTAATTGTATGGCCCTGGCAATATTGGTCATAGGGCCAATAGCAAGGATTTCGAGTTCTCCATTATACAGTTTGGACTGAGCTATGAGAAAATCAACCGCAGATTCATGTACATTCACCTGAATATTTGCTAATTCATCCTGGGGAAAACCTCCGGCAACATGTGAAGCCCTGAGGATGACACCGTTTGTTCCACTCCTGATTGGTTCACCCTCTCCCGGAAATACCGGAACATCCACCCGTCCTACCTTATCAAGAATAAAACGAGTCATTTGAGCCTGCTGTTTTGTATCTCCATAAACGGTAGTAACTCCCAACAGCTTGAATTCATTCATTTTCGCCAGCATTATCAGAGCGAAAATATCATCTACATCATTCCCTATATCAGTATCTAAAATAACAGTTCTCATTTACTCATCCCTATCCTTTAACAGCGCCGGCTGTCATTCCTTCAATAATTTGTTCCTGAAAAATAAGATATGCAATAACCACGGGTAGAATTGCAATTATCATTGCTGCAAACATGGCTCCATAATTAGTCTGATAAGCACCCTGAAAATTTTGTATTCCCTGAGTTATCGTTTTTAGCATTGGATTTGAAATTAGAACATTGGCAATAAAGAAATCATTCCAGGAATACATAAAGGTTAGTATTCCTACAGTCGCAAGGCCATGCTTTGACAGAGGTAATACAATTGTAAAAAAAGTACGGGATAAACTCGCACCATCAATCCATGCAGCTTCTTCGATTTCTTTGGGAAATCCTTTCATAAATCCTGTTAATATAAATATGGAAATCGGCATGTTACTGACTATATAAATAAGGAGCAATCCAAGCCGTGTATTGTACAACCCTATTTTTGTCATCGTTATAAATATCGGAATAATAATTGCATAATAAGGCACTGTTATCCCAAGTGCAAAAAAAGTACTCATGGCAAAGTTTTTCCAAATCCTTGCCAGAATATATGATGCCATTGAACTAAACAGAAGGAGAATAGCAACGGTAGCAATACTAACAAATGCACT
>QNBL01000254.1 GCA_003641695.1 Spirochaetota bacterium | reverse complement strand
TCCATTATGCCTGCCACTGAATGGCCCAGTTTTATATTATACCTTATTCTCCCCATTGCTTCTGTTCTTATTGCCATGGAAGTTCTTATGGATATTTTTCAGATTGATGATCATCCCGAAGTATTTGAGATGATATTTAAGAAAGGAGTAGACCGTTGAACATGCAGCACACTGCATCCACTCTCCTTATAGGGCTCTTTGTCATACTGCTTGTATTAAGGGTTCCAATAACATTTACTCTTGCGATCTCGGCAATTGTTACGGCAGTATATCTGCATCTTCCTCTGGTTGCTATAGTGCAGCGGATGGTGCAGGGGGTGAATGTATTTTCTCTTCTTGCAATTCCATTCTTTATTCTTGCCGGTGAGATAATGAGCCAGGGAGGGATATCTAGAAGACTTATAGAGTTTTCGAATATCCTTGTTGGCCGCGTAAGAGGAGGGCTTGCCCAGGTTAATGTCCTGGCAAGTATGTTTTTTGGAGGTATCTCCGGATCGGCAGTTGCTGATGTTTCATCCATAGGAACCATGATGATACCCATGATGAAGAAAAAAGGATACGACTCAGATTTTTCGGTGGGAATAACAGTTACCAGCGCATGTCAGGGGGTAATTATACCTCCCAGTCATAACATGATTATTTATGCCATGGCTGCAGGGGGAGTTTCAGTAGGGCGGCTGTTTCTCGGCGGATTTATTCCAGGAATAATTCTCGGTATTGCCCTCATGATTATAAGCTACATAATTGCCACCCTGCGCAAGTATCCCAAGGAACAAAGATACACTTTAAAAGAATCTTTAAAAATAACAAAAGATGCACTGTTGGGACTTTTTACAGCGGTTATTATCATGGGAGGGGTCGTTTCAGGTGTTTTTACAGCAACAGAATCGGCTGCCATAGCCTGTTTTTATGCTTTTATAGTAACTTTCTTTGTGTACAGGGAGATCCCTCTGAAAAGATTTATAACAATTCTGTATGCATCTCTAAAGACTCTTGCCATGGTAATGAGCCTGATAGCTGCAGCCAGTGCTTTCGGTTGGCTGCTTGCTTTTCTGCAGATACCCGCGGCGGCGACAAAGGCGCTTTTGACAGTTTCTTCCAACAGAGTTATTCTTCTTCTGCTTATCAATATTCTCCTCATCGCTTTTGGAACAATAATGGATATGGCACCACTTATTCTTATTACAACTCCGATACTTTATCCTGTTGTAGTAGAAGCATTGGGTATGAGCCCAATCCAGTTCGGCGTTATGCTTATCCTTAATCTTGGTATAGGATTAACAACACCGCCGGTAGGTTCTGCTTTGTTTGTCGGCTGTGCAATCGGGAAGATTTCAATAGAAAAAGCCACAAAAGGAATGCTCCCTCTTTACCTTATGATGGTAATTGTTCTTATGCTGGTTACTTTTGTGCCCGGTCTTGTAATGTTTATCCCCAATCTGATTATGGGTTAGATACTGAGCTGTTTACCCCAGTGCCTCTATCTCGTGGGGCATCAGCCGTTTGTCGGGGCGGAAGTAGGTTTTCGGTGAGTAGTTATAAAGGTCGGAAACCTTGGTCATGTAGATGCATGCGTACTTTTCCACCTGTTCCGCAAACCGGCTTTCCTCCGAGCCTGCCCTGAGGATCTCTCCCCAGTATGGGTTAAAGCATTTTTTTAGTTCAGTGAGGCTGACGGAGATTTGGCTGTTGATCTCATCTATCTCATCAAACATTTTATAAATGGTCTCTCTTTTAATCTTCTTTTCGTGTCTGGTTATATCGTAATGATTGATCTTTGCCTCTAACCCGGCTTTCTTGTTCATAAGCTCTGTAATTTTTTTCTGGACATCTTTGGAGGCCTTTATGTTGGCCATCTCCTTTTCCAAATCTCCAAGGACAAGAGCTGTTCTCCAGTTGCAGGATTTCTTGATTGAAACAACGTCGCCGTAAATATGATCTCCAAGATAAAGAATTTCACTTCCGTGAACTCCCAGATCTTCCTGGAGTTTTTTAAACCAGCCTCCCTGAAAAATCCCTGTTTCAACCGAACCGAAATGGTTCCTCATCAATCCTGTATCTTCGTCTACCTTTAAAAATCTACTGGGATATTCAAAAAAACCCGGTTTACTGGCCAGGGTTATAACCACATCGAAAAGATCCTGCCATTTTTTATGTTTTTTCAGGTAGGGATTTATGGCATAGTTCAATAAATCGTTGGTGTAGGTATAGTCAGAGTTTGTAATAATCATAAGTTTCTTGCCGTAATCAAGATACCGCTCCATGAGCAGTGCAACCCTGGGATCAAGAGCAATGAACTTTTTAAAGTTTTTTCGAATGACAGCTTTAAGGGAATCGTTCTGATGTACAATGTCTAATCCGTTGCCGATATCCTCCGCCAGGTTACTGTAGGCAGGAAGGGGTAATCCATCGTCCTTCAGCTGAACCAGCTGTGCGTATAATACACCGAAAGATATGGCAAAGGAGGTATCCAGACTCAAAAAATCAGGGGTTTTTATGTCGATTACCATTTCCTGATAGATCCGGTTCTGCTCCTTGTAGTCAATTTCCTTTAGACCGTGGTAGGAAGTTTTAACCTTCCCGTACCGGCTCAGTTGCAGCATGTTCCCGTTTTTTTTGTCGATTACCAGTCCTACTATCGACCGGTTGAAATCGAACCGGAGTTTTTTAATCTCCTCAGGATAGTTCATGGCATTGACCAGTGTTTCCAGAACAAGCTTGTGGGTAGTCTCCTCATGTTCCCTGGTCTTGTACCCCACCAGGGTATAGTCCATATCGAAGCCAATTACCTTGATTTTTTTTAAGTTAAGCATTCTGTTTACAAAAACTGACATAGTTCCTTCCTTGATACAGGAATAGTAACCAATCTTCACATAAAAGTCTATTAATGATAGATTCCTCTCTGGAGGATTTTATGTCAAATGAACAAAATAAACCTGCTCTTGTCATAATGGCTGCTGGAATGGGAAGCAGATACGGCGGAATCAAACAGATTGATCCTGTCGGCAATTACGGAGAGGTAATTCTTCATTATTCGGTATACGATGCAGTAAAAGCAGGGTTTGGAAAGATTGTATTTGTAATAAGGCCGGATATAGAGAAAGATTTTGTGGAAGCGGTAATGAATAAAATTCCTTCAAACATTGATACTTCTTACGTGTTTCAAACCCTGGAGAGTGAACTTCCTCATCCTGTAGAAACCAAACGTACGAAACCCTGGGGGACAGCCCATGCGACCCTGTGCAGTTCCAGTGTTGTAGATACCCCCTTTGCCGTTATCAACGCGGACGACTATTATGGTGTAGAGGTATTTTCGGATGTTATCCCGTTTTTAAATAAAATGAGTAACGACTCAACCGCTTTTGCAATGGCCGGATACACGTTAAGTAAGACCCTTTCGGATAATGGCTACGTTTCAAGGGGGCTATGTAAAACAGATGCACATAATCTACTGACCTCAATTGTCGAGTGGGAAAGGATCGAACGGGTTAATGGAAAGATAGAAGTTAGACACAAAGAGGACGATGATCCTTTATTTGTAAAGGATGATGAACTTACCTCCATGAACTTTTTCTGTTTAAACCCAATGTTTTTTGAGAAGGTAAGAGCTGCCTTCAGGGAATTTTTAAAGGATCCGTATAATCTGGGAAAGAACGAGATATATCTGCCCATTCTTCTCGGTGAGCTTATAGATAAGGGTGAGGCTACTGTTGAAGTAATCCCCACCAACTCCAACTGGTTCGGTATGACCTATATCGAAGACCGGCCGAAGGTTAAACGTGCCTTCAAAAAGCTTATAGATGAAGGAATTTATCCATCTCCGCTATGGAAAATGGATTAATACATATACGGGTGATAGATTCTGGTTGTATGAAAACTTCCTCTTTCAGCAGATTCCTGATTCCTGCCGTTGCGGTTCTGATTCTAGGGCTATTCTCATGCTCTTCCACAGGCAGGGTATACATTTCCTCCGGCG
>QNBL01000253.1 GCA_003641695.1 Spirochaetota bacterium | reverse complement strand
TGAGCTCCCCACCGCTAAAAGCAGGGTTGGGATGGTAACGCTTACAAGGGTGTACTTGTATCCTGCCAGTGCCATAAAACCGGTGGTCCAGATCATTCCGATGCCGATCACCAGCAGTGTAAGCACAACGGCCCGCAGGGTGCGGAAACTGATAAAAAAGATAAACATCATGACAATAATCGAGAGGGACAGCAGAATACGCAGATCCTTTTTCAGATAAAATCCCGTGTGGTAGTTAAGAGGGACTTCCCCGGTAAGGTGAACGGTAAAATATCCATCCAGTCTTCCTGTGAGCTCCTGAAGATGCTTCATGAATGCACCGATGTCGGTTATCCTGGTGTTGGCGAAGGCGGTATTCAGCAGATGTCCTTCTTCCGCCACCACAAAGTTCTGTGCCAGGGGGTTGTTCAGAAGCTTTGTCTTGAATGATTCAGCCTGCCTGGTGGAGGTAAACTGCTTTTCTGTCATGAGTTTTTGGGGGATTATCTTTTTCCCTTCCCCGATAAAGGTAATAAAGTTAAAGGGGCTGATTGTTCTCCTTATCTCAGGAAGTGCTGAAATTTGATCTATAACCTGTTTGTATTTGTTGAGTCTCTCAACAGTAAAATTGTCTTCGCTTTCCACTGCGAGAAAGATATACTGGGTCAGTTCTTCGGTAACGTTCAAATCCTTTTTCAGGCTTTTCATCTGCTCTGAATTTTTCGGAATCAGAATGCTGAAATCGGGATTCATTTCGATTGTAAGGGCAAAGTTTCCCAGAACCAGTGTAATTACTGTAATAATGAGTATAGTAAGTATTGAGGACCTTCGGTTCATGTCGCCACATAATACATTGCTTTTGGGCTAAAAGCAACAGATATGGTAATTTTTACCAAAGTACGGTAGAATGGCACTGAGGTGAATACATGAAACTGAGCAAAAAATATAAAACTATCCTTCTTGAACGTTTTTTACGGTATGTAAAGATAGAAACTACCTCGGATCCCCATAAGCAGGAGATTCCCTCAACAAAGGGTCAGTGGGAGCTGCTCCATATGCTGGAAGAGGAGTTGAAAGAAGCAGGGGCATCCGGGGTGTATCTGGATAAACACGGGTATCTCATCGGACACTTTGCAGCCGGAGGAAGCGGCAGGAAAGCTCCTGTCATCGGGCTCATGGCTCATGTGGATACATCTTCTGACATGAGCGGGAGAAATGTAAAACCGCAGATAATTGAGGACTATGATCTGGGTGAAATTCCGTTGGGCACAAGCGGGTATTCCCTGAATCCCGCCGAACACCCGGCACTTTTGAAACGGAAGGGGGATACGATTATCACTTCCGACGGAACAACGCTTCTCGGTGCCGACGATAAAGCAGGTGTTGCGGAAATAATGACGGCTCTTGTCTGGCTTAAGGATCATCCTGAAGTTCCAAGAGGTGAATTGGAGATTGTCTTTACTCCGGATGAGGAAACCGGAAGGGGCCTGGACAAATTTGATACCAGATGGCTCAATACCCGCTGCTGCTACACCATCGACGGCGGAGAACTCGGGGAGATAGAAACTGAGTGTTTCAACGCTTCCGGATTTGAAGCGGTTTTTCAGGGAAAGGTTATCCACCCCGGGGCTGCACGGGGAAAACTGATAAATGCCCTTTCCATGGCAGGTACCTTTTTAGGAATGCTTCCCGGTGCAGAGAGCCCTGAGGCAACGGACGGCAGATACGGCTACTATGCTCCCATGGAAATAGAGGGGAACATGGACAAGGTAAAGGTCCGGGGAATTATCCGTGATTTTGACAGGGATGAGCTTGAACGGCGTTCCAGGGCACTTAAGGCTTTTGCAAAAGCTGTTGAACACAAGTACCCTGGTGGAAAGGTTGCACTAAAGGTTAAAAAACAGTATGCAAATATGTATGAACACATAAAAAAAGATCCTCAGGTTATGGATATTCTTGAAAAAGCGGTTACCCGGGCGGGTGTCACGCCGGTACGGGAGATAATAAGAGGCGGAACCGACGGCTCCCGGCTGAGCGAGATGGGGATTCCCACCCCCAATGTGTTTACCGGGGGGCATAACTACCACAGCAGGTTTGAATGGGTCTCTCTGGGTTCAATGGTAAAAGCTTCAGAGGTTATCATTAATTTAATATCTCTCTGGGCAGTGGAAAAGAGGTGATATTTTTTGATGTTTTTACATCACTGTGTTATATTTAATGGTATGAAAGTCTTTAAACGTAAATTTCTGGTTTTTTTCGTTGTGGCTCTGTTTTTTCCGGTATTTTCTGCTTTTACAGGGGAGGTGTCCGGAACTATTTCCTATATAGAGGGTACCGTTGACGTTTACCGTAACGGAGAGCTTCTGGACTGGTCTCTGGTGGATATCGGGTTTCCCGTTGAAATGTATGATGCCATTGAAACTGGAGACGACGGGCTTGTTTCACTTGATCTGACAATGCCGTCCCGCTCCGGAGTGACCGTTACCGTTCAGCCCAATACTTCTTTCTATTTCGAAGTGAACAGGAAAGGGGGAAAGAACAGGGCTGTCTTCAATATGATGGCAGGTTCCATGGCTTACAAGGTTCAGAAACTGACCTCTTCCGATTCTCTGGATGTCCGGACTGCCAGTGCAGCCATGGGGGTCAGGGGGACCGAATTTAATGTTGTTTATTCCCCTGACGGCGGTATACTTGTTCTCTGTAACGAGGGAAAGGTTGCTGTGGAAGACAAAAAAGGGATTCAGCGCTATGCAGAACCCGGCAGTGTAGTAGAGAAAGTTCCCGAAAAAGAGATCGCTGCTTTCAGTGTTGATCCTGCGGATCTGTCCATGTACAAATCCTACTGGGTTTCTTCCCGTGATAAGGTATTCAAGGCGGGGGCAGATACCTTTATAAAGGGTTTTGCCAGACAATACCTTACCTTCAAACCCCGGTTTGATGCAGCATATTCCGATATGCAGAAGATAAAAGCTGTACTGGAAAAGTACGGCAGTGACAAGAGCCCTGCTCAGCTGGGACAGCTTATTCAGGCGAAAGCTGAAGTAAGTCCTGCCGTTGTGCGGATGAGGAGTGTGCTTCCTGTATTTGAGATGGTATACTACCGGCTGAAGGTTCTTGAAAAGTATCATGATGAGGGCGTGGGCATGGTTGTTATTCAGAGCGGGCTGACGTCGAAGCAGTTTTTTACTGCTTTTAAAAACAGAAAAGCGTCAATGGAACGGAGGCTCTCGGATGTACGGTATATGTTCAAGCTTTACAACGTTCTAAACAATGCAGCCGGGGGAGGTCCTTCCATTCTGGATGCACCCTTCGGAGGAGCCCCGGCAGGGAATATCCCTACCGGAAGCATACCTTCGAAAAACTGATAGAAGAGCTGAAAAAAGGAGTCTATGAGGATACGGTTTTTTACAGCAGCAGTTTTAACCCTTTCTCTTTTCGCACTGTCCTGTTCCCAGGAGAGTCCGTTTCTTCCGGTTGCAGGTATTGAGGACTCTGTTACTCTGGAAGTATCCGTACCTCCGGGTAAAATCCTGAATCCCGACGTTGACGGGAGTATGGATATAAACTTCAGTTATGACGAGATGAATGTTCTTCCGGACAGACTTGAAGTTGCTGTTCTTGACAGCACCGGCTCCATGGTGGGGGAGTCTGAAATTATTGAAGGTTCCGAGCTGGACAGTAAACTTCCGTCTATCGATATCTCTTCCCTGCAAGAGGGGTATTATTCGGTCCGCCTCAGGGTTTTTGACAAGGATGGACAGCTGTTAAAGGAAACCGTAACGCCCTTTTTTAATTCAAAAACTTCAATTCAAATCCGGGGGGTTGATGTATATCCGCCGGAGTTTCTTCCGGGAAGCAGCGGTTTTCTATTTCCTACCATAGACGCTCCGGACAGTGTCTACCTGCGATGGTCTTTGGGAGATACTGTACTTTCCAGCGGAACCCTTGAAAACTACAGGCAGGGTCTTGTTTGGAAAGCACCGGAGGCGGAAGGGGTCTACACCATAAAACTGGAAGTTTTTCCCATGGCTCCGGATACAACCTAT
>QNBL01000252.1 GCA_003641695.1 Spirochaetota bacterium | reverse complement strand
GGAGGGGCTATGCTGAAAAGGACTGTTCTGTATGATGTCTACAAAAATTATGACGGTGTAAAACTGATAGATTTCGGTGGATGGGAACTCCCCGTTAATTTCAATGCGGGAATTATCGGAGAACATATGGCCGTAAGAGAAAATGCGGGCCTTTTTGATGTTTCCCATATGGGAGAGATTACTGTAGAAGGAGAAACTGCAGAAGCTTTTATAAATTGGCTGGTAACAAACGATGTTGCTGCCATGCATGATAATCAATGCATGTATTCTCCTATGTGTTATCCTGACGGCGGTGTTGTGGATGATCTTCTTGTTTACCGCTACAGTTCTGTCAAGTATCTTCTTGTTGTCAACGCTTCCAATATAGAGAAGGACTATACATGGATAAGTGAAGAAAACGAGTGGATAAAAAAATCTTCTTTAAAACCTGCTCTGGAAAATATTTCCGGAAGGATGTCCCAGATCGCGTTTCAAGGCCCCAAGGCCGTAGATTACATGAAAGAACTTGTCGGACCGGAGGTTGCAGATATCAAGTTTTTTCATTTCAGGGATGATCTCAAGATAGGCAGTAAGACAGTAATTATTTCAAGAACAGGTTATACCGGTGAAGATGGTTTTGAAATATACATGGCAAATGAAGATGCTGCGGATGTCTGGAATACCCTTTATCAATCTACCAGAGACCGGGGAGTTGTTCCCTGTGGTCTCGGTGCGCGGGACACTTTGAGATTTGAGTCAAAGCTTCCCCTTTACGGTCATGAACTTACAAAAGATATTTCTCCACTTGAAGCTAACCTTTCCTACTTTGTAAAACTTGATAAAGATGATTTCTGCGGAAAGGATGCTCTTGTTTCCCAGAAAGAAAATGGAATCCCCAGAAGCCTCAGGGGCTGTGAAATGATTGACCGGGGAGTTCCCCGGGCTGGATATACCGTTCATCTTAACGGTGAAGAGATAGGCTTTGTAACCAGTGGAACAAAGTCTCCAATGCTGAACAAATTTCTTGGTCTGGTATTGGTAAAACGGGGGATAGGTCTTAAAACAGGCGATGAAATAGAGGTTGCTATCAATGGAAAGCTTAAAAAAGCAAAGTTGGTAAAAACCCCTTTTTACAAAAATACATAATTTAACTATTTAAGGAGAAAGCAATGAATATTCCTGGAGATTTAAAGTACACAGAAGATCATGAATGGGTACGTGTTGAAGGTTCAGTCGGATATGTAGGTATTACGGATCATGCGCAGCATGAACTCGGAGATATTGTTTACGTTGAACTTCCTGAAGTGGACATGGAAGTGGAGAAGGATGAGGAAGCAACCAGCATTGAATCGGTAAAAGCTGCAGCCCCTGTTAATTCTCCTCTTTCAGGCAAGATTGTGCAGGTAAATGAGGATCTCGAAGACGAAGCTGAGCTTATCAACAAGGACCCCTATGAGGCATATATCTTTGCAGTAGAGATGTCGGATACTTCCGAGCTTGATGATCTGATGGATGCAGACGCATACAAAGAATTTTTGGAAAAATAGGAGTCAGCATGTTCCCTTACCTGCCTCAGACGGAAAGGGATATCAAAGAAATGCTTGAGGTTATCGGCGCCGAATCTGTCGATGATCTCTTTTCTGATATCCCTGACGATATATACAGAAAGGAACCTCTGAATTTATCCAGGGGTATCTCAGAGTATGATGTTTACAAAAAGATGAGTGCTCTTGCTCAGAAGAACAAGAGAGGAATATCTTTTCTCGGCTGCGGATCCTACGATCACCTTATCCCGTCTGTGGTTAAGCATATAATACAGCAGCCGACCTTCTATACTGCTTACACGCCGTACCAGGGAGAGATTTCCCAGGGAGTGTTGCAGTCCATTTTTGAGTTTCAGACTCATATCTGTGAGCTTACCGGATTGGATGTATCCAATGCGTCGTTGTACGATGGACATACAGCGGCAAGTGAAGCTGTTACAATGGCTCTTAACACCCGCAAAAAAGCGGATACCATACTGATTTCGGATACTGTTCATCCCCATACTTTAGAAGTTATAAAGACCTTTTTTTCGGATAATGATGTAAAATTCAAGGTTCTAAAATCCAAAAACTATCTTACCGATCTGGACGAACTTAAAGCGCATCTTGATGAGTCGGTTGCGGCTGTTCTTGTTCAGACCCCGAACTTTTTTGGATACGTAGAGGATCTTGAGGGGTTTGCAGATGCCGTTCACGCAAACAAATCGCTTTTTATCATCTCATCGAACCCTATGTCTTTAGGAATATTGAAATCCCAGGCAGAGTGGGGCGCTGACATCGCAATCGGAGATACCCAGGTATTTGGACTTGATAAATATTTCGGCGGTCCTACAGTTGGGTATATGGCAGCAACAAGCAAGTTGATGAGAAAAATCCCCGGAAGAATTGTCGGACAGACCGTTGATAAAGATGGGAAGAGAGCTTTTGTCCTTACTCTGCAGGCCCGGGAACAACACATAAAGCGGGAGAGGGCAACATCAAACATATGTTCGAACCAGGCCCTCGCAGCACTTGCCAGTGCTGTATATCTTTCGACTGTAGGCTGGAGTGGGCTTAAACAAGCTGTGGAGCTCAGCAGTGGAAAAGCTCATTATCTGTATGAAAGGCTGACAGAGGATCTTGGATTAAAACCACTGGCGGAAAATAATTTCCTGTACGAGTTTACGGTACATATCCCTGATGCCCGGAACGTTCTTAAGGAACTGGAAAAAGAAGGGATTTACGGCGGTGTTTCGTTACGCAGATTCTATCCTGAAATGAAAGATGCTGTAACCATTGCTGTTACCGAGAAACGGTCAAAGGAAGAGATTGACCGTCTTGTTGATCTTTTGAAGAGGGTAGTTAAATGAGTAGTAAACTGATATTTGAACTGCATTCAGAAGGACGGGCAGGATACCGTTTCCCGGAGCAGGATGTTCCTGCCAAACCTGCCAGTGAATTTTTAAGGGGGGGGGTAAAAAGAGAAAAAGCGGCTTTCCTTCCTCAGGTTGCAGAAATAGACGTAGTCCGTCATTACACTGAGCTTGCTTCAAAAAGTTTTGGTGTTGATGCGGGATTTTATCCCCTGGGATCCTGTACAATGAAGTACAACCCAAAGATAAACGAGGATGTTGCTTCCTTTCCGGAGTTTGCAGATATTCATCCTCTTCAGAGTGAAGATACCGTTCAGGGTATGCTTGAGCTTATCTATAGGACGACTGAAAATCTTGCTGAGATAACCGGAATGAAGTGGGGCACTCTCCAGCCTTTCGCAGGTGCGCATGGAGAGTATACCGGAATGAAGCTTTTTAAGGCATACTTTAAGAAGACTGGTGATACAAAAAGAACCAAAGTTCTTGTGCCTACCTCTGCACATGGTACCAATCCTGCTTCAGCTCATATCTCAGGATTTGATGTGGAAGAGGTTCAGGCTGATGAGAGGGGACTTGTATCGGTAGAGAGCCTTAAGGAACATTTAAGCGATGAAGTAGCTGGAATAATGCTTACGAACCCCAATACTTTGGGGTTATTCGAAAAAGATATTGTTGAGATAGCAAAGCTGGTTCACGATGCAGGCGGTCTTCTTTACTACGATGGAGCCAACATGAATGCAATCATGGGTAAGGTACGTCCCGGAGACATGGGCTTTGATGTAATACATCTGAACCTTCATAAAACATTTGCTACTCCTCACGGCGGCGGCGGCCCTGGTTCCGGTCCTGTACTCGTAGGTGAAAAACTGATTCCCTTCCTTCCAGTTCCTGTTGTTAAAAAAGAGGGTGAAAAGTACGTTTTCGACTACAACAAACCTGATACAATCGGGAGGATTTCAGGTTTTTACGGTAATATAGCTGTTATTGTAAAAGCCTATGCCTACATCCTTGCCATGGGAAGCGACGGCCTCAAAAAGGCATCGGAGATGGCAGTCCTTAACGCAAACTATCTCAAAGAAAGGCTCAAAACCACCTATCACCTTGCCTATGACAGTACCTGTATGCATGAGTTTGTCCTTTCCGCAGAAACAAT
>QNBL01000251.1 GCA_003641695.1 Spirochaetota bacterium | reverse complement strand
TGTCCCCTGTTCAGCTAGGATCGGGATTTACCAAGGCCTTTCTGGTAAATCCCGAAAAAGAGGAAATCGCCGGAGAGCTTGCAGAAAAAATACAGCAATCCTTTCAATCACTTCGCCATAAAAGAGTAATAGTTGCCGAAGGAACAGGTCACCCGGGAGTCGGAGGCATTGTAGGGCTGTCCAATGCGGCTGTGGGAAACCTTATAGGAGCGGACATCCTGTATCTGTCCGGCGGAGGAATCGGGAAAGCACTTGATATGCTGGAAGTTGACCTGACCTACTTTCTTCATAATAGAAGCCAGGTAAAGGGTATACTTTTCAACAAGGTTATTCCCGAAAAGAGAAACACAGTCAAGAAATTTATTACCGAAAAACTTTTAAACGAAATGTACCCCTCTTTTAAATCTCCCCTACATATTTACGGCTTCCTCCCGGAAGTCAAGGACCTGCCGAATCCCTCCATGATTGAAATAAAACGTCATATGAAGGTAACTGAAATTCTGGGAGATGTAAAAGACAAGAACTGGTATCAACCCTGCCGGGCAATAAGCATTATCAGTTTAAGAGCCGAATATCTTGATCTGGAAAGATTTTTAAGAAGCCATGATATTGTCATTGTGGGCTCAGGTTCCAAAGACCGGATAAAAAAAATAGTAGAATACAGCAACAAACTATCCGAACCCCTCGGCGGTATCATAATATCCTGCTCAAGGAAAGAAATCGGAATAAAAGAAAAAAATAAGAAAAGAATAGAGGATGCAGGTATCCCTGCACTTATTGTTGAAGAAAACACGGAAGCGGTAGAGCGGAAATTGTTGTACGCCTTTGAGAATACAAAAATCCAACTTTACGATAACGCCAAAATTAAAGAGATAGAAGATATGTTCGAAAAATATTTCGATTTTGACAAATTTATCGATTTCTTTCTTAACGGAGAAGGAATTAAATGAAAGATGATGTAAAAAAAGCAATCAGCTTCCTTAAGAGCTGCGGTATGGATCCGGAGCAGGCAGATATTGATACCGTAGCACAGTCATTCCTGCATGAAATGGAAAGAGGTCTTGAGGGCAAGCCTTCTTCTCTCATGATGCTTCCCACCTACCTTGCTGCAGAGGGGGATATCCCCAAAGGGGAGACTGTTATTGCGCTTGATGCAGGGGGTACGAATTTCAGGGTTGCAGCTGTATCGATAGACAGTAAGGGAATTCCAGTAATAAAAAACTTTAAAAAGTTTCCCATGCCGGGAACAGAGGAAGGGAAATCTGTCAGCAGGGATGATTTTTTCAGCACCATTGCCGGACACATGAGTCATGTAGCAGACGTTTCATCAAAAATAGGGTTTTGTTTTTCATATCCCACTGAGATGCTTCCGTCAGGAGACGGCAGACTGATTACCTTTACAAAGGAGGTGAAAGCACCCGAAGTGGAGGGTGCTCTCATTGGCAAGAATCTTCTTGATGCTCTAAAAAAGAACGGTATCAGGAATGAAAAGAAAATTGTAATCTTGAATGATTCAGTAGCAACCCTTCTTGCAGGTGAAACAGGCCACTCGGGGCAGCACTTTGAAAGCTATATAGGGTTCATTCTGGGTACGGGAATGAACACCTGTTATGTTGAAAAAACTGCCAACATTACAAAGATAGAGCAGGATCCAAAGCTGCCGGCTCATCAGATAATAAATATTGAAAGCGGAAAGTTTGCCGCATTCACCGGGGGGAGTGTTGATCAGGAATTTGCTGCTTCAACTGCGAAACCGGAAGAATCACTCTTTGAGAAAAAGATTTCCGGTGCATATCAGGGATCTCTGGCACTGGCCGTTTTGAAGAAAGCTGCTGATGACAATCTGTTTTCATCCGGAACTGCAGCATCCATCCGGGAGATAAAAACTCTGGAAACCATAACCATGGATGGATTCCTCCACTCTCCATACAACCCGGACAATCTGCTTGTAAAAATATGCCTGGAAGAAGACAAAACAGCAATGTACACAATCCTGCACCGGACTATTGAACGGGCTGCAAAGCTGGCTGCTGCTTCCCTGTCAGCTACGGTCCTCAAGACAGGAAAAGGAAACAATCCATTACAACCGGTATGCATAGTAGCTGACGGGACTACCTACTTTAAAACAAAAGGGCTGCAGCCGGGCATACAGTACTATGTTAAGGACTATCTAGAAAAAAGACATGGTATTTACACGGAATTCGTCAGCGGAGAAGATGCTCCCCTCGTCGGAGCTGCTGTTGCAGCACTCCTTCACAAAGACTAAAATGCACATGGCAGGGGAAATGAAAAAGTGCCTGAAATATACAATAAATGACTAAATATTACAATAAACTGAAATTCATTTATGTAAACCTCAATTTATCATGGTGCATTTTGCTAATCACGTAAATTCTTCTTGTAATTATTGGGAATACAATATATCATAAATTTGCTATACTAAATTAAGGAGAAATCATGGAACAGGCAAAAAAAATTGATCCAACAAAAATGGAAGATTGGGAGGTTGCTGCAGAAGCAGAAAAAACAATGAAAACCATTTACCAGTTGGCGGAAGAACTGGGTCTTGAAAAGGAAGAACTCCTCCCTTACGGTCACTATCTGGGAAAACTCGATTATCAGAAAATAATGAAACGTTTGGGTAATAAACCGGACGGAAAATACATAGAAGTTACAGCTATCACTCCTACTCCGCTGGGGGAAGGGAAAACAACCACCACCATGGGGTTGGTAGAAGGGCTCGGTGCTCTCGGGAAAAAGGTTTCCGGTGCTATCAGACAGCCTTCCGGGGGTCCTACCTTTAACGTAAAGGGTTCTGCAGCCGGCGGCGGTATCTCACAGTGTATCCCGTTAACAGATTTCAGTCTGGGACTTACCGGAGATATCGATGCGATTACCAATGCTCACAACCTTGCCATGGTAGCAATGACATCCCGTATTCAGCATGAGTTCAACTATGGTGACAAAACTCTGGAAAAAAAGAATCTTAAACGACTTAATATAGACCCCAGAAATCCCGCTGTCGGCTGGGCCATTGACTTTTCAGCCCAGGCCTTGCGTGAAATAATTATAGGCCTCGGTGGTAAGATGGATGGATTTATGATGAAGAGCGGATTTCAGATCACCGTTTCTTCCGAGCTTATGGCTATCCTTGCTGTGGCAAGCGATCTCAAAGACATGCGGGAAAGAATCTCAAAGATGGTCGTTGCCTACAATAAAAGAGGTGAAGCGGTTACCTGCGGAGACCTTGAAGTGGACGGCGCAATGACCGCAATTATGGTAAAAACCCTTAATCCTACATTGATGCAGACCGTTGAAGGACAGCCGGTATTTGTTCACGCAGGACCATTTGCAAACATTGCCATAGGACAATCCTCAATTCTTGCGGATAAACTTGGACTTAAAGTTTCCGATTACCACGTAACAGAAAGCGGCTTTGGCGCAGATATTGGATTCGAAAAGTTCTGGAATCTCAAATGCCGCTACTCGGGCTTAACCCCCAACGCTTCTGTTATAGTTGCAACAATCAGAGCACTCAAAATGCACGGCGGAGGACCACGGGTTGTCCCCGGAAAAAAACTTGATACTGCTTACACCGAAGAAAATCTCGAACTTGTTGAAAAAGGGATGGAGAATCTTCTTGCCCATATTGAAACTGTAAAGAAGAGCGGTATCCCCGCTGTTGTATGTATAAACAACTTCTACACCGATACAGACAAGGAAATTCAACTTGTAAAAGACCTTGTTAAAAAAGCAGGTGCAAGAGTTGCAGTTTCACGGCACTGGCAGTACGGCGGTGAAGGTGCGAAAGAACTTGCAGAAGAGGTAATTGCAGCTTGTGAAGAGAAACCAAAGTTCAAGTTTCTCTATACTGCAGATACTCCGCATAAAGACAGAATTGCACGGATTGCAACAGAAGTATACGGGGCTGACGGAGTATCCTACTCTGCAGCTGCGGAAGAAAAACTTAAAAAGGTTCAGGAAGATCCCGAGCTTGCTCCAATGGGAACCTGTATGGTTAAAACCCACCTGAGTCTT
>QNBL01000250.1 GCA_003641695.1 Spirochaetota bacterium | reverse complement strand
CCCCGGAGCTACAGACCTCTGGTCATAGTAAAGAGCAGCTGCAGAGTCATTGATTGAATATGGAAGAAGGTTGAAGTTCCTTGAATTCTGAATGTTGTAGTTACCGATATTATCCTTAAGACGCTTCCAGTTTGCAAATATTACCTTTTCTGGAGGAGTGATTCCCGGGCCTTTTAGCATTACCTCAAGTCCCCCGAAGGCTGAAGAATTATAAGGGGAAACAAAGTAAGACGGGAAATCCGAAGAATAATAGGTTTCTGAATTTATAACTGTGTTAGAGTCGGTTTTGAAGTGAACCTTGCTTTTTTCTCCAAGATAGGTATCGAGAAGATAACTTAACCCAACCTTTTTAGTGATCTCGGAAACATTCTTTACGGTAACAGTTATCTTTATACCATCGGTTAATGCACTCTTGGCTGATTTAATCAGCGAGAAACTTTCGGTAATAACGATCTGGCTGGATTCCCATATGTAGGATACCGTATCGTTATTCTCTTTTAATAGTCTTTGGTCGAAGAAAGTTGAATCCCCCATTGAATATATCTTGTTGTCCAGGGAAATATAGAGTGTTGTTGTTTCGGGATCTTTGGCAAAAAGCAGCGGTACATAGGTGCCGGCGGACACATCCTCAAGATAGCTGAGTGAGAATCTTCCTGTCTGTTCATGGAGATCAAGTTTAATTCTGCCGGAAGTTTTCTCAAGAGCAAAAGAGTTAAAACTAAGAAACAAAAAAAGGAAAGGAAAAATTATAAACGGTAAGAGTATTTTTTTCATACTATTTGTCTCCGGTATTGCTGCTGAGCCAGTTTATGTAGAAAAGTTTCAAGTTGACTGCCTCATTTTTGAGGTTTAATAATTGTGTTACTACAGAACTCACCGCAGCAGTATTTTCAGCGGGAGCAGCTGTCTCGGCGGTCTTTGCATCAGCCTTCTTTTTTAATTCAGCAATCTCCCTGCTTAATGAGGCAATTTGAGCATCTTTACTGCTTATCTCTTTAGTAAGTTCTTCGAGAAGCTGTTTTGTGTCATTGCTGGTTGCAGCAAGAAGTTTCCTCTGGTAGCCGGCAATCGCTTGTTCGTAGGTTTTTTCTTTAACCCTGAAATTATCAATAGCCTTCAGGTATTCTTCGTGACTGAGTCTGAGTAGTTTGAGCAGTTCCTCTTTATGAAGCTGAAGGTCTATAAGGGAAAGTTTATACTTTGATGCTTCCACCTTATAACTTGAAGGATATTGGGTTATTATATGGGAGTATATCTTTTTCGCTTCGCTGAAATGACCCAAAGAATAGAGGGATTCTGCTATCCAAAAGTAGCTGTTAGCAACGTAAAGCTTGTCCGGGTATGTTTTTATGTAATTGTATAGTGCCAGAATGGCATTCTCGTAATCCTTTTGGAGAAAGAGCAATCTTCCCTTTTGATATACTGCTTCGGTATAAAATGTGCTGTCAGGGAAATTCTGAATGAAAAATTCCAGGTTCGTCTGCGCTTTGGAATAATTACCCTGGGCCATGTAGCAGCGGGCAATGTAGTAGTAAGCTGCATCGAAAATTTTTTCGTTTTCAGGATTCAACACGACATCTCTGAAGTTGAGAATGGCGTTTCCGTAATCTCCTGACTTAAAGTTTTCAAGACCGGTTTTTAAGAGATTTCGACCACCTGACGAATCTTCAGCATAGATTTCTGCAAGAAAAAGTAAAAATAAAAGAAAAACAGCTATATATTTTTTATTCAAAACAACACTCCCTGTATATTTTCGACAAATAAAGAAGTCTTCTTAAACAGGAATATTCCCCTTCAATATTTTAACCTCTTCAGACGGGTCTTCGGCATTAAAGAAAGCACTTCCGCTTACCAGGATATCTGCTCCCGCTTCCACAACCGAAGGGGCTGTTTGCCTGTTTATACCCCCGTCGACTGAAATAAGAAAATCGTAGGAGTTCTTTTCACGAATGCTTTTCAGTTCTGTTATTTTTCCCAGGGATCCGGTGATAAGCTTTTGACCTCCAAATCCGGGATTTACAGTCATTACCAGAACAAGATCCACGTACTGAAGGATCTCCCGTAGTGCTGATACAGGGGTTGATGGAACAATAGATATTCCTGCCTTACATCCTGCATTTTTTATCTGCTGAATTATTCTGTGGGCGTGGACTGCAGCTTCCATGTGGAAGGTTATGTAATCGGAACCCGCATCAATAAAGGCGTTTATCATTGTTTCTGGATGATCGACCATGAGATGAACATCAAATACCTTTGGAGAAAAAGGGCGCAGGTCTTTTACAAATTTAGGTCCGAATGTAAGATTCGGAACGAAGGAACCATCCATAACATCCAGATGTACCCAGTCTGCAGCTGCTCTCTCAATAGTTTCAAGTGACGATCGCATGTTGGAAAAATCGGCAGAAAGAATAGACGGAGCTATGTAAATTTCATTATTCATATGTTTGTAATAACAGATATCAGTAATAAAAGCAATAAATTCAGTGTGATTGACTAAAGTTTGCTTCATGTTATAATGGTTTTTATACGGATTTAAACAGGAGTTTTCCAACGAATCAAGACACTTTGGAAAGTATATTAGGACAGGCCTACGAATCTTTTCGCGGAGGCTCTTTTTTGGAAGCGGAAAAGATTCTTGAAAGAGGGCTTAAGGTTGACTTTGAGCATATAGAAGTAGTAACAGGGTTGAAGTGTGCCCGATTCTGGATTGAACGTTCGGTGAGAATTGATTCGTATGCCAGTGATGCCCTGGCATTAAGTGAGTATCTTTACAAGGAATGGAGAGTATTCAGGAACTTTCTAGCGAGAATGACTGATCCTCCCGAGAGAGGAATTTATGCTATCCGGGTATGGCTGTTCCAGACAATACTTTCAGGTTACCTTAACTCCTTTAAAACTGATGCTTTTTCCGATGGTGAGCTGCTTCTGCGTATCGGCAGATGTTACAAGGGAATCGGAGATTATGATAAGGCCCGGGAGTATCTGGAAAGTGCCTTTAGAAAGAGAAGAGAAGATGCAGAAATCCTTGCTGAGCTTGCAGATGTTTATGCTTTTTTAAATGAAACCAGGATTTCAAAGGCATTTTTTAGAGAAGCCTTTTATTTGTCGCCAGAAAAAGTGGATATAGGGTTTCTTGAGTCGGGTTTGATTACCAGACTTATTGAAAGAATAGAGGAAATAGGTTATCCTGAACATCTTCTAAAGGAATGGATCCCTGTTTATGGAGTACTTTGGAGTGTATTTAACATAAAAAGAGAATTAAAACCTCTTGAATTCGGAAAGCTTAAGCAGTCCATATTTTCTCTTGAGAATAGAATCAAGGAAACTGACTTAAAAAAAGAGGCGGATGTTCTTGTTCCAAGGCTTCTGTACAGATATTTCTGGCTGATAGATCATTATCTGATCACCAGGGATTCTCGAGAGAAGATTAATGATGTGCTGAGAAAAATTCATGCAGTTGATGAGTCAGTGTATGAGCAATATATTAATTAAGCGGAGATAATAGAGATGTCAGAAGAGATCGAAAAGAAAGTTAGTGAATTATTGAATGAAGAAAAATGGACCCGGGCTACCCTGAACAGTTATACGATAAACAATTTTATCGATCTTGATGAGCTTATTCAAAACGCTGTTGACCAGGATGTGAAGAATCAGATAAAGGATTTGTGCGATGAACATCTCGTTCATACAAAGAACAGTATAATTGCTCTTTATATTTCCGGTATAATTGCATTGAACAGACAGGTTATCGATGACTCAAATATGGTTCAGCTGATAAATATTTTCTCTGATAATCATAAGTGGAATGTTGTTGAGTTTCTTTGCAACCGAATCCTCTCATTTGGAGAAAACAAGTTTGCTCTCCATACCCTTGCTTCATGTTACGATCATGAAAACGAGGAAGAGAAAAAACACGGGATTTGGGAACGGCTTATCAAGGTTGATCACGATGAAGCGGATATTGTAAGATTTCTTGCTGAGATAAAAGAGAAAGAGGGGGATATCGATACTGCTGTAGAATACTACAAGAGAGCCATTCACCGATACATAAAT